>JAIRNN010000065.1 GCA_031257995.1 Spirochaetaceae bacterium
AACACGCCGGTAGCGGGGGCGGCAGCCTACATCTTGAGTTGGGACAGCCTTAGGTCGCCCGGGATGACGATAACGGCCCGGTTTTCGGCTCGAAACGCAGCTGAACCCGCGTCTCCGCCGGGATAACCGCCCACTTTACGGCCAAAAGGAGATTCCAGCCCGCCTCAAACGTTCCGGCCAAAGACGGCCCCAAGAGAGGTCTGCCCAACACGCAACATGAGGTTGTGAAACCGGCTCATCCACATAATCTGTGGTTCTTCGTGATAAAAACCGTAATGAGGCCCGTGATTAATGCCGGGGGCGTTGCGGGGGTGTCCCCCGTAGAGGGGGTAGCGTAAAAATTGCGGAGGCCGTAAAGCCGGGGCAAGCCCGTAGCGGAGGGAAAGATTTCCTCCACCTAATTTTCCACTTTCCATTTTCCGCTTCCCTGAAAGGGACGAAGGATTATAATTTCAGGGACACGATGAGGGCGTTGCTGGATACATGGATCGTTGCACGGGAAGGTCTTCGGTGAAGCGCGGGGATAAGCCAGCCATAGAGTGAGCCGATTGCGGCGCCGGTGAGCACGTCGGAGAGGAAATGGCTGCCCGATGCGATCCGCATTGAGGCAATACCCGCCGCAAGCGCGTAACTGCCCGCTATGAACGGGATTTTCCACAGGGATTCGGGGAACTCGCGCGAGAAGGTCGCGCTTAAAAAACCCGCTCCGAGGAAGGCGTAGGCGGTGGAGCCGGAGGGGAAACTGTTGTCGTAGTCGCGTTCTTTGCCGGAGGGGATGCCGTCCGCATACACGTAGGGGCGGTAACGGATAACGGTGTTTTTGAGCAAGTTTTTGGTACCGGCGGTGAGCAGAAAAGCCTCCGTGTACATGACGGCGTAGGTTAGCAGGGTGTTTGTGTTGCCGATGTTCGGCCACACGGACAGCACGGGGAGAAAGAGAATGCCGTACACGCCGTAGTCGCTCACAATATCGAGCGGTTCATTGTAGGGGGCCATCAGGGGCCGGTCGAAAAAGGGCACGTTGTTCCGATCTTGTTTGCCGGGGAGATATTTGGGCTCGTTATGGACAAACAACGGGCTTAACATCACGGCAAGTGACAGAAAACCGAGCGGCGCGTCTTTTTCAACAGACCAGGTAAACGCGCTTTGTTGAAATGTGCTTGGGGCGGACTCGTGATCTTGGATAGACTCGTGATTTTGGGCAAACCCGTGAACGGAAAGGGCAAACAGCCAAGCCGCCAGCAGCCGTTTTCTCACGGTGCCGTTTCCCCTTCCGGTTCCTCCGGCTCGTCCGGTTTCCGGTTCGCAGTTTCCGTTTTCGCGTACGCGATGTCCGCCCGTTGGGAAAACCACGCGAGAAACGCGGCGGTGCGGTTGCCGATGGAGGTATACATCTGGTCTTTTATGCCCGGCAGAAGGACGACACGCGCCAGCGAAACGGCGTAGAGGAGGAGATGCGGCCCCGCGTCAAAGAAGGCGACAACCGAACATAGATTTCTTTTGCCGACAACCGGCACGAAGGCCAGCGTTATCGTCGAAACGTTCTCCTGCGTGATGATGAAGGCCGCCTCGTCCGCCTCGTAGGTGAACCGGTACACATTGTCTCCGAAGGTCGTGTCTTTCTGCCGCGCATAGAGGTTCAGTTTCGCGGGCGGAGTCTGATACACCGGGTCGGGCAGCGTCCGTTTGGTGTCGGCCTCGTCAACGACACGCGAACTTTCGTACAAGACATGCATCCTGCCTCTCCTGCGGGAATAATACTCAAGCCCGGCCAACGTGCTTAACGCCAGCGTTTCGTTGTAGATGGCGGCGCGTTCCCCGTCAGTCCACGCTTCCCCGCTTGAGCCCCCGAAAGACGGCTTGGTATACAGATAAAGCGATTCCGTTATCACGTTGGGTCTCACCGCCTCAACCGTTTGTCTGAGCAAGTTTGACAGGGGAACGTAACGCGGGGCCATCGCCGGTCCCGCCTCGCTGCCGCTTAACGTCAGTTCCCCTTCGGAGAGAAGTTTCGCGGCGGTCTCGTTTCCCAGCAGGGCTTGGAGTGAAAGAGGGAACGCGGAGATTGCCGCCCCCAAAAACAAAAACATAAAGATTGGCGCTTTCATACCTTTCATAAGTGCGTCTACTAAGAAACTATAAGGAGGGGGACGCCCAATGCCATGTGTGAAACAAGCCCAGCCATAGTTGTGCCAGACACGTTTTGGCATTTCCGCAACACGGCGCGGGCCCTTAAAATGCTTCACCGCAGATAACTGCAACAGGCCCTCTCCCCCTCGCTCCAGCCCGACACCTGATCCGCAAGCACGCCCTCCGCATGGTCTTTCGCTACTCCTCTACGGCCCCCCGGCAACCCCGCCTCCGTAACGCTCCCATCCCACACTAATTGGTGTTTTACAAATAGAAGCACTATAACAGCGTTGCGGAGTGAAAATCCGACTATATACTGAGGCTGTTTCAAAACCAACCGGGTTTTGAAACAGCCTCTACTGTCAGCTTACTATACCACCTAGGGGGAAAAGCGTCAACCGATTTGACTGCGGGTGTGTATGTCTGGGATATGGTCCAATATGGGAAGATCACGAAGCGGGGAAACGGGTGCTTGAGAGCGCTCTGTCCGCACGGGGGGTGTGGTTCCCTTGTGATGAAGGTTGTGATTGATGCCGGTGTACTCACCCGTTATCGTTCCCCGCAGCTCGTTGCGATTGCTTGCGTGCCGTCAAACGGCGGTTTATAATGGGGTGCTATGCGCTATGGTTATGTTGACAAGGGGGTGCCGGGCAGATGGTAGTGGCGTCGATAGATATTCAGGGGGGCAAGGTTGTCCAGCTCAAGCAGGGGGCCGATCTGGTGTTGCAGCGGGATAACGTACAGGCGCTTGCCTGTGAATTTGACAAGTACGGCGAGATCGCGGTCATTGATCTTGACGCGGCGATGGGAAAGGGCGATAACGCCGCGCTGATACGCGCCGTTCTCCCGTTGGGGGAATGCCGGGCGGGCGGAGGCGTGCGTACCGTGGACGATGCGGCGCGTTTGGTCGAATGGGGGGCTAAGAAAGTCATCATCGGGTCGACGGCGTTTCGGGCCGGCGGAGGGTTCTGTGTCAATCATGCCTTTCTTGAGAAAGTTGCCCGGCGGATTGGACGGGAACGGGTGGTCGTGGCGGTGGATGCCCGCGAAGGGGAGATCGTGGTGGACGGCTGGAAGACCCGCACGGGTCTTCCGCTCATCGAGACCGCCCATATTGTCGCGCCGCTTGCGGGCGAGCTTCTCTTTACCAGCGTGGAGAACGAGGGGATGATGCGCGGCACGGATATGGACGCGGTGCGCCTTCTCAAGGAGGCGGTGAAGCAGGAGAAAGACCCCGCGACCCTCCTCACCGTGGCGGGCGGGGTTTCCGCTATAGAAGAGATTCGCGCGATTGCGGAGGCGGGGGCGGATGTGCAACTGGGGATGGCGCTCTATACGGGCAAGATCGCGCTTGGGGAAGCCTTTGTTGAAAGCCTCAACTGGAAGAAGTGCGGCGGCATGATTCCCGTGATTATCCAAGAGGCGAAGGACGGACAAGTGCTGATGACGGGTTACGCCGACCGCGAGGCCGTGCGCGAGACCTTCGTTCGGGGTAACGTCTGCCTCCATTCCCGAACGCGCGACGCGCTGTGGATGAAGGGAGCCAACTCCGGGCAGACGTTGCGCCTCCGCCGCCTCCGGGCCGACTGCGACCGTGACGCGCTCTTGGCCGTCGCCGAGGCAAGCGCGGGGGTCTGTCATACCGGCGCGTGGTCGTGCTTTGCCACGGAGAAGGGCTTGCGGAAAGAAAGCCGCCGTACCCCGTCCGCCAGTCCCTATCTCAACGCCCGCGCCGCCTCCCTCACGCCCTACGTCCCCGGCGAACAACCGCGAGACAAAGCCTGCATCAAGCTCAACACCAACGAGAACCCCTATCCTCCGCCGCCCTCGGTGATTGAAGCGGCGCGAAAGGCCGCCTCTGAGACCTTGCGCCTCTATCCCGATCCGGCCTGTACGGAACTGCGCGGCGCGGTTGCGGCGCGGTACGGCTTGCAGCCTGAGAACGTGTTCGCCGGAAACGGTTCCGATGAGGTGCTGGCCTTCGCGTTTGCCGCCTTCTTTGAATCCAAAACCAAAAGCGAAAGTCCCGCGCACGAGGAGCAGCCGGTCTTGTTCCCCGATGTCAGCTACAGTTTTTATCCGGTCTACGCCGCATTGTGGGACGTGTCCTGCGAGACGGTGCCGCTCCGTGACGACTTTACGCTTGACGCGGCGGGCTATCTCCGGCAAAACGGCGGGGTCATCTTTCCAAACCCCAACGCCCCGACCGGGTTGGCCCTTGGAAAAACGGATGTTACGCGCATCATCGAATACCAGCACTGTATCGGCAAAGTGGTCATCGTTGACGAGGCGTACATCGACTTTGCCGCCCCCGGTCTCTCGGCGGTAGACCTCGTGGAGACTTACCCGAACCTGCTGATCGTGCGCACCCTGTCCAAGAGCGCCGCGCTGGCCGGTCTCCGCGTGGGCTTTGCCCTGGGAAATGAGGCGCTGATTGACGGCCTCTGTCGTGTCCGCGACAGTTTCAATTCTTACCCGGTAGACCGTATCGCCCAGGCTGCGGCTTTGGCGGCGATAGGTGAGGCCGCCTATTACGACACGCTTGTCCGCCGCATCATTCAGACCCGTGAACGGGTTTCCGCCGAGCTTGCCCAAAGCGGCTGGACGGTGCTTCCCTCAAGCGCGAACTTCATTTTCATTAAGCACAAAACGCTTCCCGGCACAACGGTGTTTCAGAGGTTACGCGAAAACGGCATCCTCGTCCGGCATTTCGACCGTCCGCGTATCGCGGACTACTTGCGGGTGACCATCGGCAGCGACGAGGAGACGGACAGGTTTCTGGCAATCGCGCGCGCCGCGAAATTCCCCTGACGTACCGTCTCTTTTTATAAAGGAGAAGCCCGGCGCGGACATCATTTTCCACATTCTGGTAGATTCCCCTCACAGAAAGGTAACTACTACGCCGGCCGGTCCCGGCCCCGCAAGGGCTTTCCTTGGGCCTAGCATGTTGGGATAGCGTAGCGATTTCCCTCTCTGGGGGAGAGGAAGCGCTCATTCCCCCGGAGGGGGACACCGCCGCCTTTCTCCACTGCGCCGCCTCCAAGGAAAGCCCCTGCGGGACCGGGGGCGTTGCGGGGGCGGACCCCCGCAGAGGGGGTAGTGGAAGAGTTGTGGAGGCCGTAGGCCGGAACAAGCCTGGAGCGAGGGGGAGCTTTCCCCCTCCTTATACTCCTTATCTTTCCTTGAAGAACCCCTATTTTCCTCCCCTGTAGAGGGAACCCCGCCCGCGTTTTCACTTTGCGCCGCTCCCAAGTGCCTCCACGGCGAGCGGCCGTAGGGGGGATACCGCCGCCCATTCCCCATACGCCGCGTACAAGGGAAACCCCTATGGGACTGGCACGAACCTTGCTAAATATATGAGAAATATATTGTTCGCAGGAGGATAAAAGTGCGAAAAAAGGGTATTACTTTGGGGGTGATGGGGCTCGTGGCTGCGGGCTCACTGTTTGCCCAAGAGTGGGGATGGAGTGAGAGCTTGGATATGATTTGGCTCTTCCTCGGCGCGGCGCTGGTGTTCATTATGCAGGCCGGTTTCGCGATGGTCGAGACGGGGCTGACCCGCGCGAAAAACGCGACGAATATCGTGATGAAGAACCTCATGGATTTCTGCATCGGCGCGATTGTTTACTGGGCGATTGGCTGGGGGTTCATGTATGGGACCAACGGAGACGTGCCGGGGGTTTTCATCGGGCTGTCCGATTTCTTTAAGAACCCGATGGACGATCCGGTCTACCACCGGGACTGGTTCTTTCAGGTGGTGTTCGCCGCGACTTCCGCGACCATCGTATCCGGCTCGATGGCGGAACGGACTCAGTTTAAGTCCTATCTTATCTACACAGCGTTCATCTCGGCGCTGATCTATCCGATTTCGGGGCACTGGATATGGGGCGGCGGCTGGCTTTCCGATCTCGGCTTCCACGACTTTGCCGGTTCGACGGTCGTTCACTCGGTAGGCGGCTGGGCGGGGCTGGTGGGGGCGGCGGTTGTCGGCCCGCGTCTCGGCAAATATGTGAAAGGCGAGGGAGGACATATCTCGGTGAAGGCGTTCCCCGGCCATTCCATGCCGCTTGCCATGCTCGGCGTGTTTCTGCTCTGGTTCGGCTGGTACGGGTTTAACGGCGCGTCTACCCTTTCCGGATCCAGTCCTGACATCGCGCGGGTGTGCGTTACGACGACTCTTGCCGCAGCCGCCGGGACTATCGGAGCGTTGTTTACTTCATGGATCTGGTTCAAGAAGCCTGACGCTTCGATGTCGATGAACGGCGCGTTGGCGGGTCTGGTCTCGATCACCGCGCCCTGCGGTGTCGTCTCGCCGGCGGCATCCATTATCATCGGCCTTTTGGGGGGCATCCTCGTTGTGCTATCGGTCGAGTTTATCGACAAGACGCTCAAGATTGACGATCCGGTCGGCGCTTCGTCAGTACACCTCGTCTGCGGTATCTGGGGAACGCTCGCCGTGGGTATTTGGGGCAATGTCGAGGGAACGGCGGTCGGCCTCCTGCACAGCGGAGGCTTTGCCCAACTGGGTGTTCAGGCGCTCGGTATTGTGACGGTCGGCGTATGGGCCTTTGGAACAAGCCTCATCCTGTTCAACATCATCAAGGCGATCACCGGACTCCGCGTAACCGCCCGTGAAGAACAGCAGGGCTTGGACATCAGCGAACACAAGGCAGATGGTTACGCCGGTTTCCAAATCTTTAGCAATATGTAAGGAGGAAGGTATGAAACTTATTATCGCATACATTCAGCCTCACGCCCTCAACGACGTGAAGCAGGAACTCTACAAGGCCGAAGTCTACAAACTCTCGGTAACCAACGCGATGGGTTGCGGCCAGCAGAAAGGCTACACTGAACACTTTCGCGGTGTTGACATTGAGGTGAACCTCCTCAAGAAAGTACGCCTCGAAATCGCCGTCAACGACAACTTCGTGAAGCCCACGGTTGATGCGATCATCAAGGGCGCGCGTTCCGGCGAAATCGGCGACGGCAAAATCTTTGTGTTGCCGATCGAGGAAACGATCCGCATCCGCACCAGTGAAACCGGCAGCACCGCGATTGGGTAAACGGGGAAAGAGGTCCACAGATTACATGGATTACACAGATTTTTTACACTATGCGTTGTTTGATCCGTGTTTGTCATTTGTGGAAGGGGGAAGTCTCCCCCTCGCTACAGACTTGCTCCGGCCTATGGCCTCCGCAATTCTTACGCTACCCCCTCTGCGGGGGGACAACCCCCCGCAACGCCCCCCGAAGGCATCAAAGATGCCCCGATCCCGGCGAATCGCAGGCGTGGAACTTGTATCCGGCTTTGACACCGGCGGGCTATTGAATACAAAATAATCGACGAAAAAAAGAGGTGAGCCTCACAGCCGTTTTGCGGTTGTGAGGTTTTTATTTTCCATGTGCCAGGTTTAAAACCACCGCCTTTAGGCGGTCAGCTTTAAGCTTGATTATATCCTTGAAAGACGATATCATCAAAGAAAGGCGATATATGGCAGAGTAC
>JAIRNN010000181.1 GCA_031257995.1 Spirochaetaceae bacterium
GCCGGTATCTTCCGGCCTTTCTCATCCGTTGTCAGCCCGTGCCGCCCAGTCTTGCCGCCCCCAGAATACACGCTTCCATTGTCCGCTTCGCCGGATCAATTCCCGCGCGCCTTCCTGCCATTTCCTTCTCCTCCGTCTAGAATAACACAGTCTTTGCCCGGGGCAAGCCAAGATCCTGTCCGGGGCAGCGGCGCGGAAACGCCGCTCCTCAGTTTTTTCTTCGGCCGCCGTTGTGATTGGTATCTGTGGCGGGGTCTGCCGAGGGTTCCCCCGGCCGTTCCCTCCCCGTGCGGAACAACCGGCGCCGGCCCCTGTACACAAGCGGATACAGGTTACCCCTTTTGCAAAATAGCATAAAGTATCTGTGGTTCTGTGATCCAAGCCATCTGCGGTTAACCGTGATTGAAGGCCGCCATTTCCCGCAGGATGGAAGATGCGGTTTTTTCGTAGGTATACCGCGATCTCAACGATTTCGTCAGATGAATCGATTCGGGATCTTTGTCATACAACAAATCCGTGAGTTTTTCTTGAAGGTCGCCCGCATCGCCCGGCTTAAAAAACACGACCGGAAAATCACCGTAGATTTCCCGAAATACCGGAATGTCGGAGATAAGCGCCTTTGTCCCGCACATCATCGCCTCAAGCGGCGGAAGCCCAAACCCCTCATAGAGCGAGGACTGGACGAGTAATGCCGATTGCGTAAAATACGTTTTTAACGTGTTGTCCGGTATGCGCCCCGTAAAACACACCGCCCGGGGATCAGCATATTCCAGTTCCCGAAGCGTTTCCTCGTCCCGCGACCGAAAGTTGTCCTTGTCCCCGACAATGACCAGCCTGTTTTTCAAGCCGCACTCCTGCGCCGCGAAAAAAGCCCGTAGCAGAATGGCCAATCCTTTATGCTTTTTGATGTTGCCGGCAAACAAAATGTCGCCGGTCTTTTGTCCTCTGCCGGGCCTGTCCGAGGACACAAGATAGCGCGGGCAACAGCTATACACGACAACCACCGGAGTCCCCCGGCCGAGATGATGCTCGATCCGCGATTTTGAAAATGCGGACACCGTAAACACCGTCTTGGACCGGCGGAAGGCCCGGCGGTAGAACCACATCCGCGCCATTAACCCCACCTTTGAAATTGAGGTCAATTCCGGCCTGTCGGGAAAAATAATGTCGTGGATGGTGGTATAGACGGGAACCGTTATCCCGGCGGGAACATTGAAATAGGGGGAAAAATAAGCGTCCGTGCCGTTAATTTTTTTCGCGAGCGCGGCGGGAAAAAAGAACAGTTCCCGCAGGGAAAACGGCCTCGTATCACATGCGGCCACTTCAACGTTACGCCGTTCCCCTACCAGCGGCGCGAGCTTCGCCGTGTCCCCGAACAGCAGAAATTCATGGGATGTATCAAGAAAATAGGCTAAGCACTCCCTAAGGTACACGCCGATCCCGCTCGCCTCCAGCATCCGGCAGTCTACGGCGATCCTCATCTGTTGCCCTCCCACACTTTCAAGTTATGCGCCCGAACCACCCCCGGCATATACCGGCTCATAAAAGACACCATACCGATATTATAACGAAACAGCCTCTCTTTTTAACAGTCCCAAGATTACGCTAACAGGCGCAGATGAACACAGATTTGTTATTGGCAGATGCGCGTACCACTATAAATCCGTCTGTTTTGACAACGCTTTGAATAGGATCCATAGATTGCGCCGTAAACGGCGACTGATTACACAGATTACTAATGCTCCTATGAAGCCGACAGATAGTTATTCTCCTTAGGAAATAAAAAGAGGGAAGTCTCCCCTCGTTCCAGACCTGCGGGC
This sequence comes from Spirochaetaceae bacterium, assembly GCA_031257995.1. Lineage (GTDB taxonomy): Bacteria > Spirochaetota > Spirochaetia > Treponematales > Breznakiellaceae > JAIRNN01. The sequence goes on from JAIRNN010000181.1 coordinate 1,821, forward strand.
TTCCACTACCCCCTCTGCGGGCGCCCAATGCCGCACGCGAAACATTGAGCGTGTTTCTACCATTTCTACGGAACGGTGTGGGCCCCAAAAATGTTTTGCCGTAACAAAAGCAACAGGGCCCGGGAGCCCCCGCAACGCCCCGCATTAATCACAGCTTAAATCACAGAAAACCGCAGATTTTTCACTTCACGCGCCGCTAATATGTGAAATCTGGGCAATCTGTGGACATCTTCATCCGTGTACATCTGTCTCATCTGTGTCGCCATGTATATCCGTGGTTAAATGTGATTACGCTCAGGCTTGCCCCAACCGATTTATCAGATTGGCCTGGTAGCCCGCGCCGAAGCCGGAATCGATGTTGACCACCGAGATGCCCGGCGCGCAGGCGGTCAGCATCCCCAACAATGCGGAAAGTCCGCCGAAAGACGCGCCGTAACCGACGCTGGTCGGACACGCGATGACCGGCACAGACACCAGTCCGGCGATGACGCTTGCCAGCGCGCCTTCCATACCGGCAACAGCCACCACGACACGGGCCTTTTTCAACTCATCAAGCCGGTTGAAGAGGCGGTGGATCCCCGCGACACCGATGTCCGCTATCTCCACCACGTTGCTGCCGAAGAATTCCGCCGTCCGCGCCGCTTCCCGTGCCACGGGAAGATCCGAGGTTCCCGCGCAGGCCACGGCGACAAGGCCGGTTTTCTCCACGCCTAACTGTCCGATAGAGAGGGTACGGGCCACCTCGTCGTAGACCGCGTCGGGAAACGCTTTCCGCACCCTCGCGGCCAACTCCGCGCCGGCCCTCGTGCCGAAAGCCGGAACGCCCGCCTCGCGCATCCGCCTGAAAATCGTTGCCGCCTGATCAACAGTCTTTCCCGCGCAGTAGATCACTTCGGGAAAGCCCGTCCGCTCCGCCCGGCGCAGGTCAAGCGTCGCAAAGTCTCTTTCGCCGTTCGCGTTGTTTATGCCGTCGTTCACATTACCGTTCATGCTTTACCCGGTCTTCATACTCGATCTTCTGCCTAAGAAACTCATCCCCCAGATACACTTTCTTGACGCGAGCCGGGCCGTCCGCCGTGTCGATGACGGCCTCTTCGCGCCGGAGCGACAGCCGGTTCACCGCCGTCTCGCGGAACCCGATGGTCGTCGATTTGGTAAACAGGGCGAGGCGCACCGCGTCAAGGTTTTCACGCCGGCACAAGACCTGCACGATGATGCCGGGGCGGTTTTTCTTCATCGTGCAGGGGACAAACGCCGCGTCAAGCGCCCCCGCCTGAAACAGCCGCTCCTGCAAGAAGCCAAAATCCTCGCCCGTCATATCGTCAATATTACATTCGAGGGAGTACAGCTTTTCTTCGAACCATAGTTTGCCGGACGACCCGCCGCCGGGCGGCCCGTCACGGGACGGCCCGTCACCGGGCTTATCGTTTCCCCCGGCATTCCCCGCATCCGTATCACGCAACGATACCCGCAGAAAATTCGGCCTTGCCATCTTGCGCGTACCGATGCCGATGCCCTCTTTGATCTGGACAAAGGCGCTTTCCGTAACAAACTCGTCAACACAGGCGCGAAGGATCGCCGCTCCCGTCGGAGTCGTCATCTCCTTGTCAAAGCCGCCTGTAGTACAGGGCATCCCGCGACACAATTTCAGCACGGCGGGGGCCGGCACCGGCAAGATACCGTGGGCGCAGCGCGCCATGCCGCCCCCCAGCTCGACCGCGCCGCAGGTGATCCTGTCGGGGGCAAGCAAGTCGAGACAGACCGCCGTTCCCACGATGTCGATGATCGAATCGACCGCGCCGACTTCGTGAAACGTGACCTCGCCAACCGCCGTCCCATGCACCTCGGCCTCGGCCTCGGCCAACACGGAGAATATTTTCAACGCATACTCTTTCGCCCCATTGCGTATCGGCGCGTCAGCGATCATCTTGCGGATGTCTTTCCATTGCCGGTGTTCGTGGTGTCCGCCGGTTTCCCCGTGATGATGCTCGTGTTGGTGATGTTCGTGGTGTCCGCCGTGATAATGTCCGTGATGTCCGCCGTGTTCTTCGGCCAAGCCGATAGCCGTGCCGGTGGCCGCGCCATCGTCCGCATCATCGGCCACGTGTTCCGTTGACCCGTCCGCCATCACGACAACCGGATGAATCCCGTAGATTCCACCCCGGCTGTCGCGGTGAAACTCAAGTTTCCAGCCGTCTACCGGCAGTTTTGCCAACTCCCCGGCAAGCGCCTCGCGGTCCGCGCCCAAATCGACGAGCGCGCCTAGCGCCATGTCGCCCGAAATCCCCGCAAAACATTCAAAGTGAAGGCAGCGTTGACCAGCGGGCCTATTTTTATCGTTTCTGCTCATATCCATCCCTGTGCCCCCTATCCTCTATTGGTATCCGTTTCGGATATACCGTGTTTAAAGGCTGACTGATATAACGCGATGGTAACTTCCACCATCCCAGTCTACCACAACCCGCCCTATAACGCAAGGCTCGCATTACCCCGATGCCCCTGCGCCGCGCGGCGAATGGATAATGGACAATGACATACCAACCATTATCCTCTTTCAATTATCCGTTCGCGCAACGCGCGTCTTCCCGCTCCGCCTAAACCTGACCCCTGCAAATACCGCACACCGTTTTGCGCGCGGTACCAGAGGGAGGCCCTCCCTTCGGCGCCAGAAGGAGGCCCGTACCCTGGTCCTAAACTTGACCCGCAGAATAACACGGCATGCGCGAATTTTTCACACCGAATTCCTCCTAATCCACGAAAACCCGCAATCCCGTGATTTTTCTCGTCTTTTTCACGCTTTTTTCGTGTCAGACTAAAGCAAAACGGCGAGTCAACGCCTTATATAGGGTGTAGGAGGCATTGATATGCGCAAGCCTAGAGATTTAGAGAAAGATGTCTGGTATGCGGTGGGGACGGAGATAAACATCAGGGAACCCTTGTTCCGGTTGCCGGAGGCGAAAGCGCTGCTCCACCGTGTACTCCGTGAGACGAAAGAACGTTACGGCTTCGAGATGCGCGGGCTCCGGCTTGAGGGGGCGTGGCTCATGTTCTACATCAAGCCCGATGACGGGCTCCAGTTACCGAAGATAATGCAGTGGATGAAGCAGACGTTTTCCCTGCGGTTCAACATAATGGTGGGACGGAAGGGGCACGTATGGGGCGAGCGGTATGAGTCGGAGATCCTAGACGGGGAGCCGCCGGAGTGGGCGGAAGAGGCAGACTGGGCGGCGATAGACAAGTCGGCAAACACGCCGGTAGCGGGGGCGGCGGCCTACATCTTGAGTTGGGACAGCCTTAGGTCGCCCGGGATGACGATAACGACCCGTTTTTCGACCAAAAACGCTGCCAAACCCGCGTCTCCACCTGGCTAACGGCTTAGATCACGGCTAAAAGGGGTTCCGGCAAGCCTCAAGCATCCCAGCCACAGACGGTCCCACGAGAGGTCTGCCCGC
>JAIRNN010000222.1 GCA_031257995.1 Spirochaetaceae bacterium
GGGGGGTGGCAATTTTTTTCCCGACCGCGGTGTTTTCGGGGGTGCGGGACGGTGGGCGCCGCCGGGGGGGGGGGGGGGGGGGGGGGGGGGCCCCCCCCGCAGAGGGGGTAAGCGTAAGCCCTGTTCGCAGGGAGATGCGGATGCGCCGCATCGACCGGAGATCGGGGCTGCAGCGGAGGGGGAGACTTCCCCCTTACTATCCCTAAAAAACATGAAAAGTATGCTGTATTATAGGGAAGCTAGCGGATTTCCGCTAAATATATTTTTTTGGAGGCTTTGTATGAAGAAATGGGTTTGTCTTATTTGCGGCTATGTCCACACGGGAGATCAGCCGCCCGCGAGTTGTCCGACGTGTAAGGCGCCGGCGGCTAAGTTCAAGGAGCAATCGACCGACGGTTTTGCGTGTGTGCATATCGTTGGTGAGGCCAAGGACGCGCCGGAAGACATCAGGAAGGATCTGTACGCGAACTTTACGGGCGAGTGTACGGAAGTGGGGATGTATCTTGCGATGAGCCGGGCGGCGATGCGCGAGGGGTATTCTGAGATTTCCGATGCGTATCACCGGATCGCGCTTGAAGAGGCGGAACATGCGGCAAAATTTGCCGAGCTTCTGGGCGAGGTTGTCAGCGAAAGCACGAAGAAGAACCTTGAGATGCGCGTGGAGGCCGAGACGGGCGCTTGCGCTGGGAAATTTGATCTGGCTAAGCGGGCGAAGGCTCTGAACCTCGACGCTATTCATGACACGGTGCATGAGATGGCCAAAGACGAAGCCCGCCACGGCGCGGGGTTTGCTGGGTTGCTGAAGCGTTACTTCGGGTAAGAGGGCTTAATCGCGGGGGCATTAGTCTTGGGGTGTTTAACCCAGGGCATTAATCCCAAGGAACCACAGATTATGCGGATGGCACGGAGAAATGCGGATTTTGACAAGCAGAATCCGCATCATCCGTGCTTATCTGCGGTGCTATGGCACCGTGGCTGTTGTTATGTTTTTGCGTTTGTCTGTGGTTCTCGTGTTTGGGCGTTTCGTTGTGTTATTGACAAAAGTACGTGATTTGTGGTGCTGTATGACAAGAAAAACGGGACCGCAAAGAACGGGAAGCGGCGGGTTGCGGCCATCCGCGGCGGAATCGGTGATTTTTTATCTTTTTCACCTTTTTTTTCGTAACTATTCAGTCGATCAATGAAAACCAAAGAATTAACCACGGAAGGCACGGAATCATGTAATTCCATTGTTCCCCTCCCTCTGGGACTTCTTGGTTCTTATCCTGTCATAAAAAAGTAAGCGCTGTTGCCCTGGGCTGTCCCCGCCGGGAACCAAGCCATTGCGAAGATGGGGTCTTAGGGGCAGAGCCCCTAGGAGAGGGGGTAGCGGAAGACGGCTCAAACCCTACAAACCCATAAGCAGACGCAGTCTGCGATGGTTTGTAGGGTTTGAGATGGCTGGAGCGAGGGGGAGACTTCCCCCGCTAAATCCGCTGGACACAGGCCTCGTTGCGCGTTACAATGGGGTTATGACAAGCGCGGATTTGTTGAAAACGCTTTCCTCATCGTGGGCGGATGCGGCACTCGCGCCGGTTTACGGGAACGAGGCGGGGGCCGCTCGTGAGCGGTATGCAGCGTTGGCGCATGGACTCTCAGGCTTTGACCGAGAGGCTTTCCGCGAAGCCTGCGTCCGGGTCTTTACGGCGGCGGGGCGGACGGAGTTGGGCGGCAACCACACCGACCACAACCGGGGGAAGGTGATCGCGGCATCGATTCAGCTTGATGCGGCGGCGGTTGTCGCGCCCAGGACGGACAAGAAGGTGTTTTTCCGGTCAGTGGGGTTCCCCGATGTCTCGGTAGATTTGAGTGATCTGTCGGCGAGGCCGGAGGAGGAGGGGACAACCGAGTCCCTCGTGCGTGGTATCGCCGCCGAGTTCGAAAAGCGCGGGGTTCATGTTTCCGGTTGGAGCGCAAATGCGGATTCGGCGGTGCTGCCCGGTTCGGGGCTTTCCTCGTCCGCAGCGGTCGAGGTGCTGTTTGGGAAGATTTTCGATTGTCTTTACGGCGGCGGGAGCCGGAGTGCGCTGGAAATCGCGCAGATCGGGCAGATTGCGGAGAACACCTACTTTGGTAAACCTTCCGGCCTCATGGATCAGGCGGCGTGCGCGTCGGGCGGGGCGGTGGCGATTGACTTTTACGATGCGGAACACCCCCTCGTCGAGCGGGTCAACTTCGACCCGTCTTCATGCGATTACGTGCCGGTCATCGTGAACACATGCGGCAGCCACGTCGATCTCACGCCCGATTATGCGGCGGTTCCCATTGAGATGCGCGCTGTTGCGGGGGTCTTCGGGAAAAACGCGCTCGCCGAGACGACGCTCGAAGACATTCTGGGCAACGCGCCGAAAATTCGCGCAACCTGCGGCGACCGGGCGTTGTTGCGGGCCATTCATTTTCACAACGAGAACAAAAGGGTCGATATGATGCGCGCTCTGATGCAAAAGATTGAGGACGCGCCAGATAACCGGACAAAACGGGCGTTCTTTCGGGAATACCTTGCCGTTGTCAACGATTCGGGCCATTCCTCGTGGGAACTCTTGCAGAATATGTATTCGCCCGCCAGTGTCAACGCCCAGGGTCTCAGTGCCGCTCTTGCGTTGACGCGGGAGTTTCTGAAATCGGACGGCGTGGAAGGACCCGTTTCCGGCGCGGACAGCGGCGCATGCCGCATACACGGCGGCGGCTTTGCCGGCACCATACAAAGTTACATTCCCACGAAACGGATAGCCGCGTATCGGGACGTGATGGACCGTGTTTTCGGCCTCGGCGCGGTAACCGTTTTGAGAATCCGCCCGGTGGGTGTTATGGAGGTAGTATTTTGAAGACATTGAAGATTTTGGGGCCATTGGAGACTTTGAGGACATCAAGGACATCGAGTACATTGAAGACATCGAAGACATTAAATAAATTGCGGATTTTGATTATCGGTGGGGCGGGCTATATCGGCAGCCATGTCGCCCGCGAGTTTCTCGATGCGGGGCACGAGGTCGTCGTCTACGACAACTTTTCCAGCGGTCTGCGCGAGAATGTCTTTGCAGGCGAGAAGCTGATCACCGGGGATATCCTCGACTATGCGGCCCTCGTGCGGGCGATGAAGACGGCACAAGCGGCGGGCGGGCTTGACGCGCTGGTACACCTCGCGGCGTTCAAGGCGGCGGGCGAATCGATGATCAAGCCGGAAAAGTACTCGGTGAACAACATCACCGGCACCCTGAACATCCTCAACGCGGCCTGTGAAACCGGCGTGAAGCGCATCGTCTTTTCATCGAGCGCGGCGGTCTACGGCTCCCCGCAGTATCTCCCGATCGATGAGGCCCACCCGAAAGACCCGGAGAACTACTACGGCTTTACCAAGCTGGAAATCGAGCGTTTCCTCGGCTGGTACGACAAGCTCAAAGGCATCCGCTACGCTGCGCTCCGCTATTTCAACGCCGCCGGGTATGACGTGAAGGGGCGGATCACCGGCCTTGAGAAGAACCCCGCCAACCTGATCCCGGTTGTCATGGAAGCGGCAACCGGCATCCGGCCTTTCGTTCCAATATTCGGCAACGACTACGACACCCGAGACGGCAGTTGCATCCGCGACTATATTCACGTGTCGGACTTGGCCACCGGCCATGTGGCCGCGCTCAACTACATAATACAAAACGACAAGAGCATCACCGTCAACCTCGGCAGTGAAACCGGCCTTACCGTCCTCGAAATCGTCGAACACGCCAAAAGAATCACCGGTATCGACTTCAAGTCTGTCATCGAAGCCCGCCGCCCCGGAGACCCGGCGGTACTCACCGCCTCGTCCCAATATGCCCGCGAAACCTTGGGCTGGAGCGCAAAACATTCCGATGTGGAGACCTTGATTAAGACCAGTTGGAACGCCTATAGTGGTTTTTCTTGAAATAAGAGAGTTTGTGTCAAAACTCCTTGAGAAGGGGGAGACTTTCCCCTGTCAACAAGTTAAGGGCATAGACATCTTCAAAAAGGCATGATAAACCGGAAAAGGAAGGGAAGATTACTAAGGGGGAAAAATGTTTTGAGAAAACCCGAAGCCTGACAGAAAAAGAGGGCTGCGAAAACCGCCCGAAGAAGCGGCGGCAGGATTTCAGCCGGGAGCGTAAAATGCCGTTCAAAAAACG
>JAIRNN010000255.1 GCA_031257995.1 Spirochaetaceae bacterium
GATACGGGCGGCCGCGGGGGGTTTCTGAGCGGGAAGAAGGAATGGAAGGGTCTTGCGGTCGTCATAGAATGCCGGGCGAGCCGTACGGCGGGGGATGAAACGGGTGTTCGTGTCCGGTACTTTATCAGCAATAAGGATACGCCCTCGGAAGGATTCGGGGAGGATATTCGGGGGCGTTGGGGAACAGGGAACGGACCGCGTTGGATGTTTGATGTGAACTTTAAGGAAGACGGATGCCGGGCGAAAAAAGACGGCCCGCCCAAAAACCTGAACATACTGAGGGAAGCGTCGTTAAAGCCGCTTCGGGCCGTTGGCGGGGGGAAACGGGCAAGCGCCAAACGGAAAACGCTCAGAGCCGGCCTTGTCCCAGATTTTCTTCGCAAGGTGCTGTTCGGCGAGCAAGTGCTGTTGCCCTGTCGGTGACCAGCTTGTACAGGCAGTAAACCACGCGGTTGAGGAAAAACATAAGCTTTACGATCTGTAACTCCACGTCGAACACGAGGCCGCTTTTCGTGACGGCCAAGACGTCGAGGATGACGGGTTTCTCATTCTTCCATGCCCGCTCGATGAACGTGTTTCCGATTTTGAGGGCGGCGATTTCTTCTCCTTGCAGAGGGAGGAGGGACTCCGGCAATGTGGCGAGTTTCCCGGTGTTTTTCCGGTCTCCGAAGATCTGTTTGAAGACAAAGTCCTCAAGCAGGGAGTAAAACCTTCTTTCGATTTTGTGTTTCATAAGATACTCCTTAAAAGATATGAGTCTGTAAAGAGTATTAGGCGTTGTTATCTGATATGCTTTAGTCTGACGGGGAAAAAGAGTAAAATTTTATGATTTTATTACGTTTTTCCGCAGATTACATACTTATAGGCGACTATCGTGACAATAACACGACGAGGCTCTGCGCCTTCACGGTATATTGGGGGTATTCGAGGGCGATCTCTTCGCCGGGGAGTTTGATGTCTTCGGGGGAAGCGAGGTTGGTGTCGATTGCGCGGAACCATTTCTTGCCGCGTGGCGGCGGACAGACCGAAAAGATGGTGTCTTTCTGGCTCGCGTTGAACATGAGAAAGAAGTTTGCCACATCGCGGTCGCGTTCCACGTCGGCTTTCATGCCCTCAATGTGCGCGGCGAAACAGCGGTCGGTCTTGTTCCAGTCGGTCGCGTCCCCGGTTTCGGCATACCAAGTGATGTCCGGCGTTCCCCGGTAGGAGCTTTCGCGGCCCAGGTAAAATTCAGGCCGCATAAACGAGGCGTGGCGCAGACGGAAGGCGATCATCTCCCGCGTGAAACGGAAGAACCCGGCGTTTTTGTCGAGGAGTTTCCAGTCGTACCACGAGGTTTCGTTGTCCTGGCAATAGGCATTGTTGTTACCGCGCTGGGTACGCCCAAACTCGTCGCCGCCTGAGAGCATCGGGGTTCCCAGCGAAAGCATCAATGTGGCGATGAGGTTTTTCATCTGCCGCTCGCGCACATTCCGGATCATATCGTTGATGGCAGGGCCTTCGCAGCCGTAGTTGGCGCTGAAGTTGTTGTCGTTGCCGTCGCGGTTGCCCTCGCCGTTTTCTTCGTTGTGCTTGCGAGCGTAACTCACGAGGTCGTTCAGGGTAAAGCCGTCGTGCGAGGTAACGAAGTTGATGGAGTGAAAGGGCTTGCGGCCGTCACGGAGGTAGAGATCGGAGGAACCGGAAATCCGTGTCGCGACATGCCGCACTTGGTCGGGGTCGCCGCGCCAGAAACGGCGCACATCGTCGCGGAAGCGGTCATTCCACTCCGCCCACCGGCCGCCGGGGAACCAGCCCACCTGATAGGCCCCGCCCGCATCCCATGCCTCGGCGATGATCTTCGTGTTCCGCAGCACCGGCTCCTCGGCAATCATTTCAAGGGTCGGCGGGTTCTCCATCACGTTCCCAAGCTGGTCGCGGCCCAGAATCGAGCCTAAGTCGAAACGGAACCCGTCAATATGCATCTCCACCACCCAGTATTTGAGACAGTCCATGATGAAGTTGCGGAGAATCGGGTTGTTGCAGTTGAGCGTGTTGCCGCAGCCGGAATAGTTTTGGTAGTAACGCCGGTTGCTGTTCAGGATATAATAGATGGAATTGTCAAAGCCGCGAAACGAAAAGGTCGGCCCCAGCTCGTTCCCTTCCGCCGTGTGGTTAAACACAACGTCGAGAATCACCTCAATTCCCGCCTTGTGCAATTCGCGCACCATCGTCTTAAACTCGCGCACCGACGCGCCCGGCGCCTTGTCCGCCGCGTATGAACCCTTGGGCGCGAAAAACGCCACTGTGGAATAGCCCCAGTAGTTGCCCAGCTTCTCTCCCGTTTTGGGATTCTTGCGGACAAACTCCCACTCGTAAAACTCATGGATCGGCAGAAACTCAAGGCTGGTTACCCCGAGCGTTTTGAAAAACGGGATTTTCTCAATGACCCCGGCGTAGGTACCCCCGTGTCTGACTGCCGGATCGGTCATCGTGAGTCCCTTGACGTGAGTCTCGTACAGCACGGAAAACCGGAGCGGATAGTTCAGGGGCTTGTCCCCTTGCCAGTCGAAATCGTTGTCGTCAACCACGACGCAGCGCGGCTGGTTGTCAATGTCGTCCACATAGGAAAACGAAAGGTCGGCATCGAGTTTGCCGGGGTTGTAAGCGGAACATTTGCCAAAATCCCAATGGGAAAGGTCGGTGAGCGCCTTCGCGTAAGGGTCCAGCAACACCTTGTGCCGATTAAACCGCAAACCCCGGTCAGGTCTGAACGGCCCGTCCACCCGGTAAGCATAGGCCGCCCCCGCCCTGAGCCCGCGCACAAAACAATGCCAGACATCGCCCGTCCGATGCGCGGGAACCGTCAACGCGATGTTGCGATGCCCAGAGGAGAGATCGGCAGTTTCGAAAAGAATCAGCGTAACGGATGTCGCGTTACGGGAAAACACCGCAAAGTTCACGCCGCCGGCCTTCACCTCGGCTCCAAGCGGCAGAGGCTTGCCGTCTTCGATTTTTAAATCGTCCAAAGACATGGCGCATAGTATACCATGGGAAAGCCGGGGTGTAAAGGGGAAAGTCCCACTGTCAACAGGTTAAGAATTTGTCCACAGATTACACTGATTACACAGATTATAGTGTTTCCATCAAGAAAATAGTAAGCAAGGAGGGGGAAGTCTCCCCCTTCGCTCCAGCCCCCGCTCCGGTCGTCTCCGCCTCCCTCCGCATGGTCTTCCGCTATCCCCCTCTGCGGGGGACACCCCCGCAACGCCTCCGGCCTCAATCACGGTTCACCACAGATGAACGCTTGAATCGCGTTTAACCACAGATAAAGAGGGTCCGCGAATGAAGAGATACCATGTGTAAAAAATCCGTATTCATGAGCGGATCCCCCCCTCCAAATCTCTGGGCCAGTAGGCCCGGATACTCTGGGTCTGCTCACCCACGGCTCCGTGGATCTGTAGATCCTGAGTGTCCGGATCAGTAGATCCTAGGTGTCAGGAGCAGTATATCCCGATTGTCGGGATCTGTAGACCCAGACACTCTGATCCTGCTAAATCAGACGCTCTGGGCCAGTAGGCCCAGGCATCGGGACCTACAAGCCCGAAATTCAGGGCCTGCTAGCCCCGATGCGGTATTTCTCCCGATCCGCGAATGGGAAACAATGTAATTTTCCAGCGTGTCTACCAGATACCGGTTCGCCCACTTCCAATCCGGAGCGAGAGGCAAATTCGCCTCGGCGTAGGCCTTGCGGTTATCCTCCTCGTACCGGTCACAGATTTTGTAAAAATCTTCGAGGCCGACCTCACCCCGCCTGATGGCCATGATGTCATCGTAGGCTTGCCCCGTAATCGGAAACTCAAGAACCCGTTTGGTGAGAAGCTGAAAACCCTCATAAAACAGCCTGACGGCATGGGCACCGAATTTGACATCGTAACCCAGCCGTTCAAACGTGTCTGTGTGAACGCGCCAGCCATAGCCTTCATATTCCTCTCTGACCTTCTCGTAAATAACCTTCATGGGCAGGCCTTGATGAAAGCTCTCCCGGTTATTTTTACGGCCCTTGTACTCGGAAAGCGACCCGTTCAAAAATACGGCATCCTCCTCAGACATTTGCGCTGACGGGTCGGCAATCTGATCCGGCCGCTTTGCCTCAAACCATTCAAGCGTATCCGCCAGCTGCCCAAACCGCAGGGCCTTGTACTGCAATTTCTTTTTCTGGGCGACGGCAAACCCCGTGAACGAGTCGTAAACGTGCTTTGCCACGAACCGATGGGCGTTTTCCTTCACCGGAGTAAAAACGGGGTCTTCAATGATCGGGTTCTTGCAGAACAGAGTCTCCAGTAGATTGGGACTCCCGTGCAAGACCAGATGCACGAACCGCGGAAGAGAGTATTTCTGATTGTCAACATCCTCCGCCGTGTTCCTGCGATCCACCGTTGAGGACTTTGTGCTCTCATTGATGTAATCGCACTTTTGCAGGGATAAGAGATCATAGGTCGTAGGCATAAAAACCGAAGAGTAGTCCACATCGCTTTCAGGCGTTGAAATTCCATAAAGCTGCGATCCGCTCTCGACCTGATAGAGGATTGGACGGCTGTTCACGTCATTGTTGCCCGGCACTTTCTATTGCCTCCCACACAAGATTTCTTCTGATTATAGTGCTTCTTCTCAAAAAAGAGAAGGCAGGGAAACCCCCTAAGGCATCCCAGAGGACATCCCGCCTCCCAGCGCAATGTTTGGCTTGATCCCATGCCGGTTTTGAAACAGCCTTTCTTATATAAACAACCATAGACTAACCGCCATGACTGCCATTCCGGCGATCATTCCGTATATTGATAAATGATGCTCTCCATACGCCCTTGCCGAGGGAAGCAATTCATCAAGAGAAATAAAGACCATTATTCCAGCCACAACTGCAAACAGAATCCCATATACCATTTCATTCATAAAGGGCAATAACAGCAAATAACCTATCGCGGCCCCAATAGGTTCTGATAACCCCGACGCAAAAGATAGCCAAAAAGCCCTTTTTTTATTTCCGGTTGCATAATAAATGGGAACAGATACCGCTATTCCTTCAGGAATGTTATGTATTGCGATGGCAACAACAATGGGGATTGCTACAGATGGTTCCTGTAATGCGGATATAAATGTTGCGAGTCCTTCCGGAAAATTATGTATCCCTACCGCAAGCGCGGTAAAAAGCCCCGTCCGCATCAATTTTGTTTTTTCATTTTTTTGTTTGCCGTTTGTTTCGCTTGGTGATAACCCATGGATTTCATGCGGATTTTTATCTTCCGGTACAAATCTATCAATTAATCCAATTAAGAGCATGCCGCAAATAAAAGCGACAAAAGTTATTAATGTTCCTGTTTTTTCACCAAGAAAGGCTGAAAGAGATATTTTTGCTTCTGAAAATATTGGTGATAGTCGGAACTGGACATGATATGCTATATGACAAGCAAATTGGAAGTCTGCGAAACGGCGATAGAAACGAAACCGCCGTTTATTGCGGAGATCCGTTTATATATATCGTCA
>JAIRNN010000278.1 GCA_031257995.1 Spirochaetaceae bacterium
GATGAGGCGGCGCTTCTTTACAACACCCGCCGCCCTCATTTAGCCCTTAACTATGAAACGCCTGAAAATATGCGCCGTAAAAGCGCATAAAAACTGTCAACCTATTCCAAGACTTGACACTTCAAATATCCTGTGTTTCTTTGGACGGTATGGTTGCCGGCGATACCGGCTGTTACCCGGCAGGCATCCGCGTTTTAACAATCCGGCACGGTTTATCCGCGCCGATCTTGTCCGTCCGGGCAAGACTCGTCCGCTTCAACTCGCAGGTGTTCGGCCTCTTTTACCCTTGAACGGACGGGCAAAACTGAACGTGGTTATGGCGGCCTCAATGAGGACACAGGCGTCCGCCGTCAGGGTTCTGAAAAATTGAGCCATACCAAAGTCATTGGGATCAAATGTTTCAATCCGCTTGTCTTTGGGATTGTCTGCCGGAGAGCGTTCGTTCCGGTAACAACAGGCAAACCGGCCGGCATACGGATCGATACCGGTAAAGTTCATAGGAACCTCCTGTAAAAATAGGGCCTGTCCGGTCGAACGCCGGTATAATGAGCCGCGCGCCTGTTCGGGGCGCGGGCCGGTTAAGGATAAGCCCCCGGCAAGCAAATGCGGCCGCCGGTTGTTATTCGGGGAAAACGGGGTCATTTCTGCCCCGGCAACGCCCGCAACCGGCAGATGTTCTTCCGCGCCCCCTGCATTATACCAAGTAACCGCATATCTTTATCATAGTTTCGGGGGGCGCCCCCCGCAGAAGGGGGGAGCGGAGGACCAAACGGAGGGCCAACGACCCGGAGCACGGGCTGTAGCGAGGGAGAGACTTCCCCCACCTGATTGGCAAACAACGTTTTCGCCCACTATCTCATCTCCTATCTGGAGATTCGGCCGTTCATCGTCACCCTTGCCGGGATGTTTTTCGCGAGAGGCGCGACAACGATGGTCGAGGTCAAGCCGCGCTCAGTACAGAACGAAACGTTCAAACTGTTACGGGACATCGAGATCATCATTCCCGGACTCGGTTACGAGGCGCGAAACGGCAACTATATTGACATGCGGATAGAACCGGGCGTTGTCGTCGCGCTACTCGTCGTTGGTATCGTCTTTTGCATCCTCCAATGGACGCGGTTCGGGCGCAACCTCTATGCCGTCGGCGGCAACATCCAGAACGCGTTAATGCTGGGCATCAACGTCAGGCGCACCAAGTTTTGCTCCCATCTGCTCTGCGGACTCCTAGCCGGAATCGGCGGGTTTGTCTACCTCCTGCGCACCGAGTCGGGGTCCGTCACCCAAGCCACTGGCGCGAAAATGAAGGACATCGCCGCATCCATTATCGGCGGCCTGCTCACCGGCGATGTCGGCAACATCGCGGGCACCCTCTTTGGCGTACTGGGCCCAAGGCACCATCAACAACATCGTGGCCACCCTGAGACTCAAAGGCCCGTGATGGCAGGGCATCACCACCGGCGTTATGCTGTGCTTCTTCATCGTTCTGCAAAGCGTGATACTGTCTTACCGGAACAGGCGGCGCGTTTCTAAGAGATGAGAGGGGGAAGCCTTTCCCTCGCTCTCGCCCCTCCAGGGAATTGAAAATGGAAAGTGGAAAATGATAGGAATGAAACGAACAGCCTCCAATCCCCGCCATTATCCCTTTTCAATTATCTATTCCCCCGAAGGGGGGAAGCCCCCGCAACGCCCCCGGCTTGGTTCACTTGAACCTTTATCACGGTTTACCACAGATTATGCGGATAGGCGCGGACCGACACAGATACATCTGTTGTATTCGTGTCGCCATGTATGGCACCATCTGAGGTTAAACGTGATTCAGTTTTATTGGTGAAACTTTCTATTTTTAACCTTTTTTCAGTATTTTTGGTGTACAATAAAGCAAAACGGTTACACAACGCCTTAATAGAGAGTATGAAACACAAACAATTGAACTCTATGTTTCGGTGTGTCCCCCGAATCCGCTTCCGGCGGCTTATCATAGCCGCTTTGATTGCGGGGCTGTCATCGTGCGGCGGGATTGCTGACCGATCCTACCGCCTTGTGATGCCGGATCTGCCTCCTGCGTGGGAGGCAATACTCGGCGGCGCATATTGGCGTATCGAATGGATTGATGATGCGGGAATATTCCAGACTGCCGATACGCCGTCCGCCGCAAACTTTGCCGTTACGGTGGTAAATGACGCGGCAAGTCCCGTTCTCGCTTATCCGTACTGGCCCGGCCGGAATCTTCCGCCCGGCGACATGAAACCGGCGGGGGCGATTTTCCCCTGGGATGTATGCGGCGGCAGTATCGAACTAAGCTGGCGGGGCGGCATTGATGCCGTTTTGTGGCGGGCTCTTTCCTGTGCGGATAACGCCAAACGGGAGGCAGCCTCCTTCAACTGGAAACAATGGCGCGAGGCTTGGAACGACGGCAGTTTTCCCGCCGCCGCTGTCCGCGACCCCTGGCTCTGCGACTGGGAAAACATCGCCGCAAAGATTGCCGCTTCGGGCTTTGACAAAAGGCGCGTCGTTGTCGTGAACTACCCATTGTTGTCGTTATCCGGCGAAGTCTGCAAAGACATCTGGTACGGCTCATCGCCCTTTGACACGGGAACATCCGCCGCGCCCGGCGAACCGCTCCTTCTGCCGATCCGGCCCCAAGTGTCCGTTGTGTTCAGCACTACGGGCATCATCCGGTATTCAGCCACAGGGGTTTTGCCACTTTCTTGGGGCCCGTGAACACTCGTTGTACCACGGGACTGTTTATTCTCATAAAGGGGGAACACGAAAACAACCCCTCTTTTCTTTGCCCATGTCATCCACATTGACGGGCGCAACGTCTTTTTCGGGGCGCTTAGGCGGCGAGGATGAAGTCGCGGACCGAGGAACCCCGGAGACCGCTCTCCTCTTTGGATTTAAGCGTCAGCATATAGCGGAACCATAGGTT
>JAIRNN010000279.1 GCA_031257995.1 Spirochaetaceae bacterium
ACAAACGTGATTTTTTATCTTTTTTCACGATTTTTTCCGTCAAACTAAAGCAAAACCGCCACTCAGTGTCTTATATAGTACGGAGGTTTTTATATGAATAAACCGCGAAAGTTACAACAGAATGCTTGGTACAAAGTGGGGACAGAGGTCAATATCGGCGAGCCGCTGTTCCGGTTGCCGTGGACGAAAGTACTGCTCCACCGCGTCCTCCGCGAGATCAAGAAGCGTTATCCAGTCGAGATGCGCGGGCTCCGGCTTGAGGGGGCATGGCTCACGTTCTATATCAAGCCCGAAGACGGCTTTAAGTTGCCGCTGATAATGCAGCTGCTGAAACAAACGTTTTCCCTGCGGTTCAACATAATCGTGGGACGGACGGGGCACGTTTGGGGGGAGCGGTACGAGTCGGAGATCCTGGACGGGGATCCGCCTGAGGATACGGAAGCGGTGGACTGGGCGGCGATAGACAAGTCGGCAAACACGCCGGTAGCGGGGGCGGCGGCCTATATCTTGAGTTGGGACAGCCTTAGGTCGCCCGGGATGACGATAACGACCCGTTTTTCGGCTCACAACGCCCCCAAATCCGCATCTCCGTCCGACTAACCGACCCGGATCACGGTCAAAAGGAGGTTCCGGCAAATTTCAAGCGTCCCGGCCCAAGATGGCCGCAAGAGAGGTCTGCCCACTCCCGCAACGTGAGGTTGTGAAACGCCTCCCTTAATTATCCGCCTCGCCATTTGGCGCGGTCCGCATTCATCTGTCGTTAATCGTGAATAAGGCCGTGATGAAGCCCGTGATTAATGCAGGGCGTTTCGCGTGCGGCATTGGGTGCCCCGCAGGAGCGTTGCGGGATGGGGGCGATGCGGGGGCGGGCCCCCGCAGAGGGGGTAGCGGAAGACCAAACGGAGGGAGGTGAGGACGCGCCTTTAGGCGTAGGTGCGGGCTTATCGGCCGGAGTGCATGTCTGGAGCGAGGGGGAGACTTCCCCCACCTGATTGGCAAGCAACGTTTTTCGCCCACTACCGATTTTTGTCAAACGTATGGTATACTTGCCGTATGAGCGTTGATGTTTTTGCCAAAAATTTTTTGGTAACGTTTCGTCATATCGACCGGGGAGGGTTTCTCTCGCCGGTCGCCGCGCTGGATTACTTGGAGGAGGCCGCGTTTAGCCATGCGGAACTGCTTGGTGTTGGTTATGAGGCGATGATGGAGAGGCGGCAGGTCTGGATCCTTTCCAGGATCAGTGTTCGCATGGATAAACGGCCGCGTCTTCACGAGAACATTACGGTGAGCAGTTGGCCGCGCGGGCATGACCGGCTCTTTGCGGTCCGTGATTACGAGATCGCGCGTGACGGGCAGCCTCTGGTGAGGGGGCGGAGTGACTGGATCATCTTCGACTTGGACAAGCGCCGCCCGATTCGCCCGGAGGAGATCATGGACAGGCTGCCGCTGAACGACGGCAAAAACGCGCTCACGGAGAGTCCCGCCGCTTTGGGTGAAATGGAGGGTCTTTCACACGCCGCCACGCGCAAGGCGCTCTACCCGGATCTCGACTTCAACGGCCATGTCCACAACACCCGCTATATGCAGTGGATATGCGACCTTTTCGACCCGGAGGAAATCGAAAAAGCACCGTCAATCAGCGTTGACATCAACTATCTCAGAGAAATTACCGCGTTGTCCGTTACCGAGTTGTGGTTCGGTGAGACGGACGGCGTTTACCACATTGAAGGGAGACAGGAAAGCGGTCCGGTATTCAGGGCGCGGGTCGCGTTTCAGAGTGCTTCTCCGCCGCATGCGAAACAGGCAGGATTGTGCTAGGCGCGTTTATGGCGTTAGGTGTCTCTGTTTTTCGGGGGTTCTGAAACAGCCTCACTATTCATTGTTATACGTTTCCTTGTTTCGCACCAGTGCTTCTTCGAGGCGGTGGTCTTTCACGGACAGCACTTGGATTTCCAGCGAATCGGTCTCCACAAAGACTTCCTCGCCGTCTTCGGGGACACGGCCCAGTACGCTGAACACGAAACCGCCAAAGGTATCGTAGTTGCCGTCCGGTTTTGCGATGTGCAGGGCTTCGGCAACCTTGTCAATGGGAGCGCCGCCCCGGATACAGTAGAGATTCTGCGCCTTTTTTTCGATGAAGGGCCGTTCCGCCTCGCCGCCGTCCGCGAGGAAATTGCCGACCAGCTCTTCCAGCAGGTCGTTCATCGTAACGATGCCGCTCATGCTGCCGTATTCGTCGAGGACAATGGCAAAGTGGGTGCGGTTCTTCTTCATGTTGCGGAACAACACGTCCGTCTTGACCGACTCCGGGATGAAGAACGGCGGGAAACAGGCGTACTCCAGGACGCTCGCGCGGCCCTTGTCGTTCAGCCTGAAATAACCGCGCGCGCTGAGGAGGTACTTTACCTCGTCCTCGCTGTCGCCGCACACCGGAAAAAACGTGTGCCGGCTGGACTTCACCGTCATTTCCCACGCCGCGTCATCGTCCTCCAGCCACAGGAAAACAACGTCGGTCCGGTGCGTCATCACATCGGCGGCATTTTTGTCGTCAAAGGCGAAAATGTTGTTGATAAACTCATGCTCGGTCTCTCGTATCGCGCCCTTCGCGCCGCCTGAGTCAATCAAGAGGCGGATATCCGCCTCGGTAAGCGTCTCCTGTGCCGCTTCGGGATTTACGCCAAACAAGCGCAGCACGGCGTTGGTGGACACGGTGAGCAGCGACACGAGCGGCGAGCAGATGATCGACGCGGCATAGATCACCGGCCCCATCGTTACGGACAACTCGTCGGCCTTATGCATCGCGATCCGCTTGGGCACGAGTTCCCCCAGCACGAGCGTGATATACGAGAGCAACAGCGTTATCACGACGAGAGAGGCCGTCTTGAGCGTGTTTTCAGGAATGGGAAGGCCGCCCAAGACGGACGCGAGCCGCTGGGAAAAATTCTCGGCGGCGAAGGCCGAACCCAAGAAGCCCGACAACGTGATCAAGACCTGGATCGTTGCCAAAAACTTTGCCGGAGTCTTGGTAAGCGCCAACAGTTGCCGTGCGCCCTTGTCGCCGTCTGCGGCGCGTTTTTCGAGTTTGGCATCGTTCAGGGAGATAAGCGCGATTTCCGCGCAGGCAAAGAAGGCGTTAATCCCGATGAGAAAAACTTGCAGCACGAGCTGCCATAACAATGGGTCTTCGAGCATCGTTTATATCATGCGCCGAACATCAAACCGGAAAACCGCCTGTTCATGGTAGTCGCGGCCGGGCCCGAACAACGCGCAAGGAAATTCGGGGCGATTAGGCGAATCGGGAAAATGCTGGGTTTCAAGGCAGAACCCGCTATGCTTATCGTAGACCGAACCAAGCTTGCCGCAAAACCCGTTAAGGAAGTTTCCCGTATAAAACTGCACCCCCGGCTGGGTAGCCTCCAGACGCAACACCCGCCCGCCGGACGGTTCGTAAACCTCCGCAACCGGCCGCAACATCCCGTAATCGCCGTCCACCACATAACAGTGGTCGTAGCCGCCCCCCGCCGCACCGATGTCTCTTCCGATTGGCTTTCGGCTGCTGAAATCAAACGGCGTTCCCATGACCGGGTTGATCTTCCCGGTCGGAATGTGCGCCTCATCAACGGCCACAATCGACGAGCCGTAAATCACCGCCTCGTGATCCAGAATCGTCCCGTTCCCCTCGCCCTTCAGGTTGAAATAGGCGTGATTCGTCAGGTTGACCGGAGAGGGCGCGTCCACCTTCGCAAAATAATCGGCCCTGACCTCGTTGTCCTTCGTAACCCCGTAGGTAACCGTCGCGCGAAGATTCCCCGGAAACCCCTCGTCCCCGTCCGGACTTCGCAATTCAAATGTCACATACACGCCGTCCCCATCACGATACGCATCAGCTTCCCAGACCCGCTTGTCAAACCCGCGCCTCCCGCCATGCAGCGTATTCCCGTCCGCATTATCAAAAAGCGCGTACCGTTTCCCGCCGATGGCAAACCCCGCCTTTCCGATACGGTTGGCAACCCGGCCTATCGTCGCCCCCTGATACGTCGTGTTCCGGGTATACCCGTCAAAAGCGCTATAGCCCAGAATCACATCGTCCGCGCGACCCGCCGCATCCGGCACGGAAAGCGAAACCCATGTCGCGCCAAAGTCCGTCACCGCGAGGCAAACATCCCCCGCCGCCAGCCGGTAAAGCGAAGCCCGTTCCCCACTGCCCAATGTTCCAAAAAACTGCTGAGATATATTCATCGTCTTCTATTATATCCAATCCCCTCCTCACGTCAACCCCTCGCAGTGAGACATCGAAAATGTAACCGAAAGGCCGGGTTTGAGACAGAAAGAAAAGGTAACCTAAATTAAACGAAAGGGTATCTGGAGGATGCCCAAATGGGGTTACAA
>JAIRNN010000282.1 GCA_031257995.1 Spirochaetaceae bacterium
TGGCGCGGGAGGCTGCGGGAAGAAATCCCGCGGATCGGGAAAAAAAAGGGACGGAACGCGGTATGGCGGTCGAATCACACGGATTGCCCGTGGGCGTAACGCCCGGCGGGGCGAACACGCATGATATAAAGCTTCTGGAAGAGACCGTGCAATCAATGGTTAGGGCGCATCCGGAAGGGGCGAACGTATTCCTTGACGCGGGATATACCGGCGCGCAAAAAGTTGTGGAAGGGATGGGGTATAAGGCGCGCGTCCGGCCCCGTGGGGGAAGAGAAACAAGAGAAGGAAAAGAAACCGCAGTTTAAAGCGCGGCGGCGGGCGGTGGAAGTATGCCGTTCGTGGATGAACCGCTTCAGAAAACTCCCGGTGAGGTATGAGAAGAAGGCGCGGAAGGTCTTTACCGGCAGTCACGCCTTTTATCGCCAATCCGCCTGTTTCGTCAGCTTTCACAGAAAGCCGCCTTCAAGACCGCTTGTAAAGCCAACCGGCTGTCAAATCAGCGCGCCTCTATCCTTATTCGCCTCAGCGGTTTACTAACCGCCTTCGCGGTTAATTCCTTACCTCTTTGTCAACTGACAGAACTGCCACAAATACAAATGAGTTTTGGAACAGGATCGATTGATTGTCCGGTTCGTGATTAAATGAACATTGCCGGACCAAACGCAAAATTACTGGACAAGAACGCTTTGATAGGGTATACTTTTTGGCAGAGAGGTTGTTATGCAGGAAATAATGCAAGAAATGACACCGGAACAGGCTCTCGAAGAGGGGAAATGCCTTACTTTTGAAAAAGTTTGGATCTCCATGATGGAAGACCGCAGACAGCTTAGGGAACTTGATCGGATAGTCGAGAAAATCTCCTAAAAGTGGACCGGGTGTGCGGTAATGCCGGCGGGTTAAACCGTTCGATGGGGGAACCGATCGAATCGCTGTTTGCCGCCCGTTTGGGGGAAAAGTTTCCCCAATACGGCCTTAGACGCGCCTGCCGGCGTATCCCCATTTATAACGAAAAGAACGAGCAGAAAACCGATATTGACATTCTGCTCGTCGACACGGATATGTGTATGGCGGTTGAAGTGAAACGCGAGCTGAACAAAATGGAAGATGTCGACCGGTACGTAAAGCGGATGGGGCTTATCCGGCAGTATCCGCCTGAACTAGTAAACGGCAAACAACTGTTGGGGGCAATGGCCGGGGTGGTTGTCGATCCCGAAGTAAAAGATTATGCCCATAAATCCGGCTTTTATGTGCTGGAACTTTCAGACGAAGCGGTAGAGCTCGTTCCGCAACCGGAAGACTTTGTACCGGGAAAATGGTAACGCCCGCAGGAGAAGTCTATCCGGTCCTGCAACGTGAGGTTTTGAAACAGGCCCGATCACATTTAACCGCGATTGCGCCATATGGCGATGCAGATGAAACAGATACACACAGATTCTTCGCGCCGCGACTATCTTTATCTGTATAATCGTGTATCGCGGGTGGTTGTAACCTAATGCCGTCTGTGTTATTATAGTAACGGGCGCTTATTATAATGAAGAAATTTGTCGTGCTGTTGATCGTTCTCGTGTTGCTGGGAGGCGCGGGTTTTTTTGTCGGATGGGCCGGGCTCACGTTGCCGCTCGGTTCGGTGGGGGTACTCCGTTCAAAGACGCACGGCGTTGACCCGGCGGTGATTGAGGAAGGGACATTCCGCTGGGTGTGGTATCGGCTCATTCCCACGAACGCCAAGGTGCTTCCTTTCACGCTGAAACCGAAAACCGGCGAGCTTGAGATTTCAGGCGGGCTCTCCCAAGGCGACACCTATAAAACCTTTGCCAAGAACGCGAATTTTGCATGGAAACTGGGGCTCGCCTATCGTTTTTCGATAAAACCCGAACATTTGCCGGCTTTGGTCAGGGACAAAAACATCGAAAATGACGAAGATCTCGAAAAATACGAGGCGGACATCGCTTCAGGTATCGAAAGTCGGGCGCGAAAGTTCTCCATAACGCGGGAATTGTTTGAAAATCTTTCGTCGCCAACACTGGAATCCGAGATCCGGACGGCGTTTCCGGAGATTGAGTTCTTGGAGTTCCGTTGGAAAGCCCTCGTCACGCCGGATTTTGCGCTTTATGAGTCGGGGAAAGCGCTCTACGACCAGTATATCGAACGTCAGAGGGCTCTGCTTGAGTCGAACGCCGCCGAGGAAGCCGCGCGAAACATCACCAGCCAATTCCGTTTCGACGAGCTTGAGCGGTACGGCGAACTCTTGTCCAAATACCCGTCCCTGATGGAATACATTCAACTGGAGAAAAGATGAGTTTTACGAGACTGTTTCAAGACCACCGTCAGTACGTTAAAGAGGAAGGAGGGGGAAGTCGCGGCAAATTTTGCCGACCCCTCGCTCCGGTCCAAGCTCAAGCCTTGAGCCGCCCTCCGCTACCCTCTCTATGGGACAAAACCATACAGTGCATGGTTTTTTGGGCGCACCCCAAGCGTCCACGGATGGACGCAAAACAGAGTGTGCCCCGGCCCGGAAGTCCGAAACAGGACATTGAGGACTGTAGGGTGTCCCCCCGTAACGCCCCTGCTAGGGGGACTTGGCCCCCCAGACCCCCCGGCCTGCATCGGGAAGCTTTTTTGTTCACCGTCCTATTCTCGTTGCTGATGTTTCCGCTTGCGGCTCAGGATGGGGGAACGGACGGTGGGGGAGAGGAAGACCGGGTGCCGATAGATCCACGGTGGCAGGGAGCCGCTTTTGAAACGTTTGCTAAGGGCGACAGCGTGTTCAACATCAACCTCGGCGTGATCTTTCCGCTGGCGTTCAGTGTGGGCGACACATCGCAGTATTCGCCGCCGGTGGGCGGGAACGGGATGCTTTCCGGCAGTTACTTCCTCAACTCCCACGTTTTTATCGGCGGCGGGGTCCAGGGTATGTTTATGCCGACAATCGGCGAGAACATGCTCTACATCGTCCCGATGGGGCCGCATATCGGGTATGAATGGGTTCGCGGACGTTTTGAGTTTCCGGTCTCACTGATGGCCGGCTGGGCGTGGCAGATGTACCTTGACCATCTCTATTTTGGGTTCTTTGCCAAGCCGCAGGTTTCCGTGCTGTTCCGGGCGTTTAACGACTGGTCTTTCGGCCTCAACGCCGCGTGGTGGTTTGTGCCCCAATGGGGAACCAAGACTACGGACGATACCGGTGAGGTCGTGAAAGGCAAAGATGCTGTGGGAAACTTTTTTGAGCTGACGCTGATGGCGCAGTATCATTTTTAGGAAGCCGGAACCGGCATGGTTCCGTGTTAAATTGTTTTAATGAGGATGTATGATGAATAAATGGAGCGTATGGTTGACTATTGGTGTTCTCGCGTGTCTCTTTGTTTCCTGTGAGCAGTACGCGATTTTTGGCGCGATCGCGCAGGAGGTGAAGCCTAAGCCCGCGCTGATAAAGGGCTCGCCATCGAAGATTGTCAAGGATTCCACCGGTCATTTATATGTCGCAAACGGCGAGCTGTGGAAGTTCTCAGGCGGTTCGTGGGTAAAGACTTCTGCCCCGGACAATACGCGCGATGTTGCTGCGGTTGGCAATGATGTGTATGTTGTCACGGTGGGCGATTCTCCGTCTCTGTCAAAGATAGGTGGAGGAAATATCTCGGTACCGGGAACCGTTCAAGGTATCTACGGGGCAAACAACAGATTGTTTATCGCGGTGGGAAACGGCGATTCGTACTCGGCATACAGTTATGACGGTAGCAGCCTCTCGTCCAACTCGGTTGCTTTGGGACTTCTCAAAGGCGCGGCGTATTACTCTGGGCCGCATTACTATCTGGCGACAAGCGATGGGTTGTTCCATTCGACAAACGGCTCATCTTTTACTTCTATTGCGAACGGAAATTTCCTCGGTGTCATAGCACACGGCAACACAGTGATTGCCGTTACCGCGAGTGCCGTGTACGAAGTAACCGGCAACACCGCAATCGCCAAGGTATCAAGCGATTCTTTGACCGGGGCGCTCGCCGTATTCGGTGATACGCTGTATCTGGGCCGGACGCGGGGTTACCGGGAGGTCTATACGGCCTCCAGTTGGGAACTCAAAACGCCGTCAATAGCGAGTTACACTTCAACGATAGCGCAGGTATGCGTAACCGCAATGTATGCGGTCAGTAACGATCTGATATTCGCGTCTGTTCTTTCGTCCAACCCCAAGCGGAGCGGCCTCATGTCGTTGCGCGGCGGTTCATGGAACATGGAGGAATGACCGGCTGATGAACGCTCTAGTCTTCCCAGCAACCTGTTGCCGATGAGCGACCTGTTCACGGCGGGCAAGGCGGAAACGCCGCTCGCGGACAGGATGCGGCCTCTGACCATCGACGACGTTATCGGGCAGGATCATATCGTCGGCGAAGGACGGCTCTTGAGGCGGGCCATCCAGCGCGACCGGCTCTCGTCGGTCATTTTTTACGGGCCGCCGGGGACGGGAAAGACGAGCCTCGCGCGGGTCATTGCCAACTCCACAAAAGCTGCTTTTGAGAGCCTCAACGCCGTGCTTGCCGGTATCAAGGACATCCGCGAGGCGATCGACCGGGCCGGAGAACGGCGGAAACTCTACGACAAGCGCACGATCCTGTTCGTGGACGAGGTTCACCGTTGGAACAAGGCCCAGCAGGACGCGTTGCTTCCCTGGGTGGAAAACGGCACGGTCATCCTGATCGGCGCGACCACCGAAAACCCCTTTTTCGAGGTAAACCGCGCGCTCGTGAGCCGGAGCCGCGTCTTTCAGCTCAAGGCCCTCACGAGCGGCGACCTTATCCTTGCCGCGAAACGGGCGGTGTCTGACCCCGTCCAGGGATACGGCAAGTGGCAGGTGAACTTCGACGAGGGGGCGTTGGAACACTTGGTGGAGGTGTCGTCCGGGGATGCGCGGAGCCTCCTCAACGCGCTGGAACTCGCCGTCGAGACAAGCCCTCCCTCGTGGCCTCCGCCGCCGGGAGACGTGATCCGGGTGAGCCTTACCGCCGCCGAGGAAAGCATCCAGAGGCGGGCCGTACTCTACGACAAAGACGGCGATTACCATTTCGACACGATCTCCGCCTTTATCAAGAGCGTGCGCGGATCCGATCCCGACGCGGCGCTCTACTGGCTTGCCAAGATGGTCTCTGCGGGCGAGGACCCCGCCTTCATCTTCCGGCGCATGATCATCCTTGCCAGCGAGGACGTGGGTATGGCCGATCCCCACGCCCTTGCCGTCGTCATATCCTGCGCAGAATCGTTTGACCGCATCGGCTTCCCCGAAGGAAACTTCCCGCTGGTCCACGCCTGCGTCTACCTTGCCACCGCTCCCAAATCAAACTCCGCGCTGGGCTATTTTGACGCGGCGGCCCAAGTCGCAAAAGAAGACGCGGAGGTTCCAAACCACCTGCGCGACCCCAGCCGCGACAAGGAGAGTTTCGGCCACGGCGAGGGCTACGTCTATCCCCACGCCTACCGCGAACACTGGACGGCCCAGCAGTATCTACCCTCCGTGTTGCAGGGAAAACTCTTCTACACGCCGTCCGCCATCGGGTATGAAGGCACGATCCGGGACGAGGTACTGCGCAAGCGGGAGGTACAGGCCGCCGTCTTGATGGAGGCCGCAGGGGACAAGGGGCTTTCTGGAGACGGCGAAGCGCTTACTTGGCAGATGGAGAGGCGGGGGGCCGAGGGCTGGTACCGCCGCCTCCAGTCGGGCAGGAGCACCGTCCTGTTGCAAGACCGGGACGTGCTGCTCGAAGCCGCCGCGCCCAAGCGCCATGACCGGGTGCTCATCGCCCGCGCCGACGACGGCCTTCTTTTATGGGAAAGTTTTAGGCGCGCCCCGGAGGGCCTTTCCTGCGGCCTCGTGGGAAACGCGGCGGCGCAGGAAACATTGCTCCGTTACGCGGCCTCCCTCGAAGGCGATGAAAAACCGGTGATCGGGGTGTTGGGCGGCGTTCCCTCGCAAGAGGCCCCCTCGACACGACTTCCCTCAAAACAAGAAGCAAAAACCCTCTTTGGCACGAGCGCCTTCGACCGCATCATAGCGCGGGAACCCTGGCGCGGCGAAAAAGACCCGTATGCCGCCTTTGCCCGTTTCACGAAAGCGGCGCGGGAACTGCTTGCGGATGGGGGCGCGGTTGTTACGCTGCAATCGCCGCCGGGCATGGGCCAACGGCTCTCGGCGTTTGTCGGGGATGAGGCCCTGGCCGCCCGGCTCGCCGCCGCCGAAGACGCTTTTTTCAAGAGGGACGGCGCAACCCGGGATGCCCCCGCTTCCCGCTGGTCTTGGACGGCGGAGGACGTTGTTGCCGCCTTTGCCGCCGCCGGGTTCTCCGTCGATGTTACGATAGTCGAACGCCGCGAAGAACGAATCATCGGCGAAAGCGACCTCGTCCATTGGTTCGACCCCGAAAAGTCGCCCTGGGGAACGTTTATCAGCGAAAAATTGGGGGAAGCGGATTTTGCGGACGTGAAAGCCCATATCGGCGGACAAGCAAAGTCAGGCCCGCTTGAGTGGCGGTGGCGGAGTGTGCTGGTGAAGGCGGCGGTTCCCCCTTTGGGGAATGAAAAATTGAAAGTGGATAATGGAAAATGATACGACTAGGTGGGAGAAGCTGCGGCAAATTGTCTCTCCCTCGCTCCGGCCCGCTCTCCGGCCGATACGCCCGCACCTACGCCGAAAGGCGCGTCCACACCTCCCTCCGTTTGGTCATACGCAGCGGGGGTCAGCCGCAGACACCCGGCATCATAGACACCCCGCCCCCGGCCTTCATCACTGTAACATCAAAAATCGGAAAACGTTGCACGAAAAACGGGAAAACCGCAACGCCGAATTGCGCGCCGAAAACGGGAATGTGCCCGTTCGTCTAACGCCCCTTAAACCCGCGTAAAAGCGGGCCGTTGCCGCAACCCGCCGTTTTTCTAGTCCTCCCCGCCTCCGCGTACCGGTTCCTTTTTCCCCGGCCGTCCGGATTGACCGGGATCGGGTAGT
The DNA here is from genome assembly GCA_031257995.1 of Spirochaetaceae bacterium. Classification (GTDB taxonomy): domain Bacteria; phylum Spirochaetota; class Spirochaetia; order Treponematales; family Breznakiellaceae; genus JAIRNN01. The sequence goes on from JAIRNN010000282.1 coordinate 6,989, forward strand.
TGGCCGTAAGCGCCTCGACCTTCCGGCGTTTTGTTTTATGCCTGTGCGTCATAGACAGCGCCGCCGCCGAGCAAAGTCGGGTTGGCCGCATTGACAATCACGTCTCGTTAGGCCGGGTCATCGGGCCTAGGCTAGGCGGGGTCATCGGGCCTAGCCTAGGCCGGGTCATCGGGCCTAGCCTAGGCGGGGTCATCGGGCCTAGGCTAGGCGGGGTCATCGGGCCTAGGCTAGGCCGGGTCATCGGGCCTAGGCTAGGCCGGGTTGGCGGGCCTAGCCTAGGCCGCGCCGTCAAACCTGTTTCACCGTGAACGTGCTCCTTATCGTTCGCATCTCTTTCAGCAGACGGCCGGTTTTGCCGGAGAAGTATGTGCGGACTTCGATATACCACTCATGACCGGGCGGCAGTTCAGGC
>JAIRNN010000314.1 GCA_031257995.1 Spirochaetaceae bacterium
CATAGAATCGTTTATTCAGACCGTACACAAACACCATGTGAACATAGGGGAAGAACTGGTCAAAGTATTTCAAGGCCCATATTTTTTCCCTTTTAACCTCTCGGCGACTGAATAGTTACGGGCATCCAGTGCCGCCGGTGTTGCGGGAACATCATTATGTGTATAATCTGCCGGTGCGGATTGGGAGAAACGTCTGGATCGGTTCCGGGGTTCAGATTCTGCCGGGGGTGACGATTGGCGATCATTCGGTCATCGGGGCGGGAAGCGTGGTGACCGGCGACATTCCCGAGAATGTGGTCGCGCTGGGCGCTCCGTGCCGGGTTGTCCGCGAGATCGGCGAAAAAGACCGGAAGTACTATTATAAGAACAGGGGTGTGGGAGTGAGCCGTGGTAAACGTGGTTCATCGGCATCTTGTCGGTGTCCACAGCGATGAATGGGCGCGCATGTTCGGTAAAAACACTGCGGAAAGACAAAGACGCGCCAAAGATCAAAAAAAGTACCGTTAAAACTATATCAAATCCTGAATTTCCCCGAAGCCGGGATTGATGAGAACCGGCTACTGGATATTTTGAAATAGTTTCGATATTATAAGTGTATGGTGAACAAAGCGCTTAAAAAGACTGTGCCAGCCTCTCTTTTGTTTTTTCTGTTTGCGAATGTTTGCGTCGCCGCTGACGGGTTGCAGACGGAACGTGCCAAAAAATTCGCGGAGGAAATCCAGCAGTCTCTTCCCTTCACCGCACTGACGACACTCGCTTGGTCCGACTCCTATATCGGACAGCTCATAAGCCGGAGACCTCATTTTGGGGCGGGTATCTCCTATGGTATGAGCACGGCCGCGTTTCCCGCCGTCAGAGAAATGCTTGATGGTGTCGACGGTTATCTGAATACGGACGGGGTTTTCATGCCGCCGCTGTATGTACACGCCCGAATTGGAGGTTTTTTCGTCCCTTTTGATATAGGCTTTGTTGCGAGCATTCCGATATACGCAAGGCCGGCAGACGAAGTTACATCGAAACAGCAAACCTTTGGCAGCGATATTCGTTTCGCGCTGGTCCGTGACGGCACGAAACTGCCCGGCGTTTCGCTGGGTATTGCCTATGTCCAGACTGAAGGCAGTCTTTCCGCTTTCGGCAAAGATACTGACGTGTACTGGGAGGGAGGCGCCGTTGAACTCAAGGCGCAGATTTCAAAGACATTCCAGACCATTACGCCTTATTTTGGCGTGGGCGGCAGCTATACATGGACCCAAGCCGGGTACGAAGCGGACAGGAGCCCGCAGGACATGGATCCCGAAAATTTCGCAAACGGAATGCTTTTTCGTATTTTTGGAGGCGCGTCCATAAAACTGTGGGTATTACGATTGGATCTGAGCATAAATGTAAGCATTCCAGATGCCGCCTATGGTGTAGTGACGGGGCTACGATTTCAGTTGTGATGGTTTTTTTGCAGAGATGCTAGAGATGTTATAAAAACATGCCGATAGTTTAGTCAAGGAGAGTTTTACGAGAAAAAATGTCTGCGAACGACACGAATTTGACGCTTGGTTTTGTGACTGTTTCGTAAAAACGAGCGTTCATTTATTGATGGAGGGCTTGGCAGTGAGCCGAGAGCTGTTTTATAGAACAAGGGCGAATATAGCCAGTTTTTAAGACGGTTTTATGCCGATCTTGTTTAGCTCTTGCTGAAGTTGATAGTATGGGAAAGAACATTGCATAAAAAGATAGTTATTATTATTTGTCATCTTTTTTTCCTCGATCCTCTTTTTCCCCAAACGGTATCGTTTGATGAGCAGGTTCAAAAATTTGCTGATGCGGTGAACCCAACCCTTCCTTTTGCAGCGAACATGGGACTCAACTGGTCTACCCCTTATGTAGGCCAGCTTATTGGATATCCTATGCACTTCGGGATAGGCGTTTTTTTGGGAAGCGCGTTCATGAGCAACAACGAGCCGGCGGCTTTGGGCGAGACGATGGGTATATCCATAGAAGAGTCCATGATAAAAGGCAAGCAATGGTTTCCCAACTATGTAGTAGCCGTCCGGGTGGGCGGGTTTGCCGGCCTACCATTTGACATCGGAGCCAAATTTGGATTGGTGCCGGATACAGCCCTATGGGGCTCGCTTGATTACAATAGCTGGATCATTGGTGTCGACATTCATTATGCCCTCTATGTTCCGAAGGGGAACGGCCCGGTTATTGCGGTCAGCCTCGGATATGACCGATTGGAGGGCGGCGTGACCGGAACGGTAACCACTGTTCCAGGCGGTACTCAGGATGTTACTACCGATATGCCCGCGCATATTGTTTGGGAATCAAATACGGTCAAGGCACAGGCGATTATCTCGCAGCAGTTGCTGGCAACCGGCCTTAGCTTTTTCGGCAGCATCGACTTGGGGTTTGGTATGAACAAGGCGGGTGTCAAATTCGGCCATAATCTGGACAGTCCGGTATACAAAAATATGAAAGATGTTTCCACCCTGCTACTCTCCGGTTCCGTTGGGGTGGGTTATGAAATTGGTGTTTTTCGTATCGACGCGAGTTTTATGTGGAACTTCATCAATTTCGAATCAGGAATCAACTTCGGCATCCGGTATCAGCGTTAATGATCGAATTTAGCACGATAGGTTCTCTTTTTCGACTGGCCGCCGATAAGAATCTTTCTTCCCCTTTTTTTGAAACGGCCCGTCTGATAAACAGGAACTTTTTTCATCTCCAGCACCGCGCAGTGCGGCAGCCCGGCCTCGTTCCTATTGCCAACGTAGACCATTCCTTGGATGATGCCATCCCTTTTCAGCCCGGATGGGCCATGATTTACCATGATTTTTCGGCATTCTGGGTGCGGACGGCCGCCGCTCTTGCCCGCTCGGTGTCGCCTCTCGCGGCAGGTGATTTTATCGATTCGGTGGGGGCGCTGTATGTGGCGGCTGCGGAGGTTTACTCCCGGCATCTGTCAACCACCACCCGTCCCCGCTATTTCGGCAACATCGGCTGTATCGTCATTCAACTTTTCGACCCCCATCTTCTCTGTGTGCCCAGCCTGCACGTCATGGTGTGCGTTCATACTTGGATAAAGGCGCGGTATCTTTTGGAAAAACACGGCATAGCAGAAACCGAAAAAGCCTATATTGAGAAACTCTTTCGCCGAGCCGTTCTCATCACCGAGTCGATCCTCTATATGAAACAGCACAGCGTCAACTGCATTCCGGCCGCCCTGTACGCGATGAACTGCTTCGAGCCCGCGCTTTTTACCCGGAGGGACATCTCGGCCTTTGCCCAAGCCTTGTTTATGAGCAAGGAAAACGCCGAAATCCCTCAAAAAATGCGGGATAATATCCGCCTTTACGTCAAAACCGTCTATGCCGCTTTTATGCGGGAACGGGAACAACTGCTTGCCGCCGAAAACGACGATTGGACCGCCCCACTTATCACCTTTTTGAAAAATTATCAGCCTCCGTCTCCCACGACTTCCCCCACCTGATTGTTATCCATTTTCAATTTTCCACTTCCCATTTTCAATTCCTCTGAGGGGCAACCGCTTGATTATTTCTCAAAACATGATACTATATTCTTATGAATAAGTTGTTTTACGGCGATAATTTGAGCGTTATGCGGAGAATGCCCGCCGAAAGTGTGGATTTAATATATCTTGACCCCCCTTTCAACAGCAACAGGAGTTACAATCTTCTCTACAAGAATACGACCGGACTGCCTATCCCCGAACAAATAGAGGCGTTTTGCGATACGTGGGAACTTGACTACGAAAAATCCGCAATAGCCCATGACATACCGGGCATTATGCAGAAATACGGTATTCAAAACGATGTTGTTCAATTCTGGTATTACTTGGTAACGGCGCTAAAAAGTACCAACCCGCGACTTTTGGCGTATCTGGTTTATATGACAATCAGGCTGATAGAAATGCATCGTATTCTGAAACCGGCCGGGTCTCTTTATTTGCACTGCGATCCCACGGCGAGCCATTATCTCAAAATAGTGATGGACAGTGTTTTCGGGCAAAATCAAATAAGAAATGAAATTATTTGGCATTACAAGCGTTATACCGCAAAAAGCGGGCAGTTTCAGAAATTGCATGACGTGCTGTTTTGGTATTCAAAAACGAATGACTATACGTTTAATGATATGCGGGAAGACTATGGCGCAAAATCAGGAATAAACGACAGTCATTACAAACAGGATGAAAACGGGAAATGGTTTCGCTGGCAAAAGCGCAAAGGGGCGGATCCGTATAAAGTTTATTTATCGGAAGGCAGACGAATGGGGGATGTCTGGGAAATACCGTTTATTAACGCTTCGTCCAAAGAACGTTTGGGCTATCCCACACAAAAACCACTGGCTTTATTGGAAAGGATAATTAAAGCGTCGTCGAAAGAAAACGATGTGGTTTTCGACCCGTTCTGCGGGTGCGGCACGACGGTTGAGGCGGCAATAAAGAATCACCGGCAGTGGATAGGCTGCGACATTGCGATACATTCAATAAAGCTGATTCAGGATACCAGAATAAAAAAATACGGTTTTGTCGAGAATGTTGAATATACTATTGAAGGCATTCCGCAGTCAATCGAACAGGCGCGGTATCTCTTTGAACAGGACCCGTTTCAATTTCAGTATTGGGCCGTTGAAAAGACGGGTGGTTTTTGTTCCAATAAGAAGACCGCCGACAAGGGCATTGACGGAAGGATATATTTTGAGACCGGCAATGTTTTGTCCAGTATGGTATTGTCGGTAAAAGGCGGAAACATTAAACCTGGCGATATACGGGAGTTACGGGGTGTCCTTGAACGTGAAAAAGGAACGGAGATGGCCGGGTTTATCTGCTTGAAAAAGCCGACAAAGGCGATGGAACAGGAAGCTGACGCGGCGGGTTTTTATGAATATCACGGGGTAAAATACCCGCGCATACAAATACTGACCATCGAGGATATCTTTAACGGAAAAAACTGGTGCTGCCCTTCGGTTGTAAAGACGGTCCGCAAAGAGCGGGGAGAGACCTTTTTGGCGTTATGACCCTACCGGCGTAGGATCAATCACGTCAACCACAGACGGCAGGAACCACATTTAGCCGCAGATGAACGCTGAATCACGGGGGCGATCACGTTCAACCACAGATACTTTATGCTATTTTGTAAAAGGGGTAACTTGTGTCCGACGGGATACAGGGCTGGTGCCGGTTGTCGCGTTCAGTGAGGGAACGGTCAGGGGGAGCCCTCCGGCAGACCCCGCCGCAGATACTAATCGCAACGGCGGCCGAAGAAAAAACCGAGGGGCGGCGTTTCGGCGCCGCTGCTCCGGACAGGATCTTGGCTTGCCCCGGGCAAAGACCCCTGTTTCTCCAGTTTTATATGGAGGAGAAGGAAAAGGCAAGAAGGCATGTGGGAATTGACCTGGCGAAGCGGACGACGGAAGCGCGCGTCGTGGGGGCGGCAAGACTGGGCGGCACGG
>JAIRNN010000357.1 GCA_031257995.1 Spirochaetaceae bacterium
TAGGTTCCCGCCGCCCAGGGAAAGGAAAGGCTGGCGGTTGTCGCGCTGTTCGCGTTGTCCGTGAGTTTCCGCTCCGTCTGGGTAGGCACGAAGGCAAAAACGACACCGACTGCCTCGCCACCAAACGAGGTGGTAAGGTTTCCTTTCAGCGTTCGTTCCTGCGCGTTAATCCCGGCATCGGGTTTCATCTCGCGCCAGCTTTCCGACCACGCCCGGCCATAGTTCTCCGTTTCCGCATTGTCCGGTGTGGGATAGACCCACTGGGCGGAAAGTCCGGTCTGGAGCGACAGAAGAGGGCCGCCATGTGCCCCAAATCCCGCATTCCATGAACGGCGGAGGCGGGTGCGGTCCTGCCACGCCCGCGCGTCAAACGAGAACGGCACGGTCCGTCCCCCGGCATTCAGGGCGGCGCTGTGCTCCCAGTAGGAATCCTCCGGGTCCAGCGAAAACGCCTCCCTGACGGAAAGCGGACCGAAGCTTCTGGCTATGGAATGGCCGCCGCTCCAGACCGGATCCGTGTTCGTGTCCGCGCCGTAGTTGAAATGACCGCCCAACCTTGCCTGCAAAACGGTTATTTCCGCGCGGGAACGGCTGACAAACGCGCCTTCGGTCTGGTTGTTTTCCTCCGGCGATGCCGCGCCCCGCGCCCCGCTTTCGATGTTGGTTTCAAAGCGGGGGTTTTCGATCACCGCATAATCGCCGACCGAAAGAAGCGGCTTATGGTGTTCCCAAGCGAATGTCGTCCCCGCGTTTCCCCAGAAACCCGGAATACTCTCCTCAAGACATATCTCGTCAAGAGAAAAAGACCCGGGTGCGCCCGTTGTATCCGTATAAAACGCGATGTAGGTAAAGGTTTCTTGCCGCCCGCCTTCATGGTAGTACACATCACCGCCCGGAACGACATTCCCGTCAACGTATATATCCCGTTTTCCCTTGCCATAGAAGACGGCGACCTTGTGCCATGCGCCGGGGGTCAGCGCGGACAAGGGAATGACCGCCCTCAGCGCGTAATCGTCAAAGCGGCCTCGTTCACCTCCGGCCTGAAAGACGAAGTTACCGGAGGGCGTATCAAGCGGCGCTTTCAGGAAGAACACAAGGCTCCGGTAGTTTTCGAGCGGGAGCCGGGGAACAAGACCGTCCGCGCCCGCTTTTTTGCCAGAACCAAGCCCTTCCCAGCTCACCCTTAACACTCGCTGGGCGGCGTTTTGGGGATGGAGCCGGTCGATCTCGGATGCGTAACGCTGCCGGAGACTGCTGTCGACCGTTTCGACGGTTGCCACCTTGTCAAACAAATCCGTGTCAAAATCGGTATCGTTTCGCGCAATGGGAGCGAATTTCACCCCCTTGATAATCAGCGGGGCAAGCAGTACCCGGCCTTCGACCACCCCTGCCGCCGTTGATTTCCGCTGGATAACAAGGCGGAAATGAGTCGCGCCCTGCAATTTCCGCCGGTCCTCGTTGGTAAGGGACATTTCCGCTATCGCGCAGTTGTTTACCAGCCCTGCGGGAGAAGAGTAAATCTCTTTACGCACGATCAAGTCCTTGTTTTCCCCAACGGACGAGTCTTCTCCCGGCATCGGGCCGAATTCCGCCGTAACGGTGAACTGGTCCAACGTGTTAAACCCGTACAAATGAAAGGGAATCTCGATGCTGCGGGCCCCGGCGACGGCCTCCTTCATCGAACCAAGCGGAACCTGATAGCCCGCCCATGTTTTATTCCCGTCGAGTACCGCCTCGGCAGCCAGCACGTCGTTACTCAATGCTTTGTCGGCGGCGGTGTAGGGGCCGTTCATGCCGCTTTCGACGGGGTGGTCGCGGGAGATGTCGTCAAGCGTCTCTATGCCTACCGCGTTTGTCGAACGGTACTGCCGATAGACAAGATCGGCGCGGTTGCCGCGGTCAAGTCCCAGTATTGTCGACGGCGGGTTTGCCTGAAACGCGCCGCCTGTCGAGCCGTCCCCTTCGGGAAGCATCCAGGTGAGCTCGTTGCCCTCCATACCGGCAGCCCGGTAGAGACCGGTCGTGTCGTTCTCCTCGTAACCCGCGCCCAGCGTTACGGCGGTCTTGATCGTCTCTCCCTGCCAGCCCAGCCTCGCGCCTGCGCCGACTCGTCCGGCGTTGCTCTGTCCATACTCAGAGAAAGCGTCTTCCGCCGTATTCCAGCGGAGGCCAAGTCCAAGCCGCCACGAAAAAGGGCTGTCCGTTTCATGTACCAGCCCCAGCCCCGCCGCGATACTGCCAAACCGCTTTTCGGCGCTCTCCCTAAGATAGGTGATGCGAATCGTCTCGTTTGCCTGGGCCGGATTGTTCAGCGTTACCTCGCCTGTCGCGGCGTTAAAGGAAAACTCCATGTCCCGCAACCCGCCCCGGAACACGGCGATAGACCCCGGCAGCACGTCCTCTCCGATCGTGTACCCGGAGACCGCCGCAAGAGAAGTCCAGCGGATACGCAGATCCTCCGAAACGCTCGACTTGTCGCCCAGATACATCCGTTGGTACGATACATCCGTTCCCGCAAGCGGCCACCGCTCGTCAAGAGCGCCGTTTTGTACCAACCGATACACGTCCTCTGTGCCGGACACCCCTTCATCGTCCACAAGCGCGTATCCGGCGGCGGCGGTTCCGGTCGAACTCAGCGTCACGGCGGCATCCTCCGCGTCAACCACCGGCGATTTATACCGGTTCTGTTCCTCAAACGGGGAGAAATAGCCTTTTTCGTAGAGAATCAGCGCGTCTTTCCCCATAATCATGGGTATATCCGTGATAATATAGGAAGAAACCGCAAATGTGCCGGAGGGCGCATAGTTGCCAAGATCAATGGGCGCAAACGCCGCCTTAACCTCAGCGAAAAACGCGCCGTCCTTGTCATACCCGCCCGGATAGGAGACCGCTACCCTGCCTTTCGGGGTTACGGACAGCTCAACGACACCAAGAAAAGCGCTCGCCGAGGCCTCGCTGGGCTTCGCCTCGTGCCAGCCGTCATCATCCTCCAGATAGACAACGGGAATCGCGCCGATGTTAGTGTCCGGCAGACGGAAATACCGGCCCCGGAGAAAAGCGTCAAGCGCCGTGTACGTGTACTGCTGCTCGTGGCCGCCTGAAAAGACGCTCTCCTCGACAACCGCGGCATCATAGCGGACGAGGGTATGCAGCTTGACCGGGCCCGTGTTGAAACGTCCGTAAAACCCGAACGACGACCTCGTGCTGCCGCCCATATCAAGGTAGGGGAACACCGGAAAATCGAGCCCCGTATTGCCCACCCCCGCATACTCCACAAAGGCATCGTCCGCGCCCTGATACCCGGCGCGATAGGTGTTCAAGGGGCTGTCGTCCTGAAAATTTGCCTCGACAAACCAGCGCTCCCGAATCCACAACGCCAGCGTGAGATCAACCTCTTGCTCAAACAGAAACGGACTCCCGACAGACGCGGCGCCGAGACCAAACGGCGAGTTTGTCAGCCCCCAGGTCAACGAAAGCGCCGGATTCCAGAACCCGTGAATCTCCAGCGACACATCGGTATCGCCGATTTTAAGGCTCGTAAGCTCCGCCGGATCCTCCTCAAGAATAGCGCGGCGCGCCTCGTCAACATCGATAGACGGCGGCGTTTCCTCCGGCATTTCGGTATCGGAAGACGGCTCTTGCGCGGTAAGCGGGAACAAAAAAGACAGGGACAGCGCAAGCACAAAGATTCTTTTCACGATACATAAAGTCCACAACAAAGTATATCAGGAAAAGGTCGAAAAATCCACTCTTGCGGACACGGAATCACGGTCTACCACAGATAAACACAGATGAAGCAGATACACGCAGATTTTTCACACCGAATACCGCTTAATCCGCGCTAATCTGCGTACCTTTTTATTGAAATCTGTGTTAATCTGTGTAATTTGCGGTTTTCTGTGATTAAGGCCGTGGCTTTAGCCATACAATGTCGCCCCTATCCGGCGCGTATTTGTCGTTTACCATACTTCTTTTCCTACCGGTCCGTTTGTTTCCACTTCGCCATGAATATTCTTTTTATTTATTCCATGTAACAGCTTCGATAATTTATTTTTCGCTTTTGGTTTGACAATTATTTCATTGCCCTTGTCCTCAATGTCCACAAAAGAGCCGTCCTTTAAGGACAAATCTCTGACAATGAGATCGGGAATCCTTACCCCTAGACTATTACCCCGTTTTTTAACAATCGCTTCCATAATTATACGCTCATCAACTAATTTTTCGATTCACGGTTAATTCATCCTATTTGTCATCAGACCGGTTCCCCGTGATTGCGCTTCAGTGTTCCCCGAAAAGGCCGTTTAACCGGATGCCGTTTGGCGGAGCAGGTCTTCCCGTGCCGACAGCTTCAGCGCGTCAAAGAGTTCGCCCACCTCGCCTTCCATCACATGGTCGAGTGAGTACAACGTCAGGTTGATGCGGTGGTCGGTGAGGCGGTTCTGCGGGAAATTGTAGGTGCGGATACGCTCGGAACGGTCGCCTGACCCCACCTGACTCTTTCGCGCCTCGCTCCGTTCGGCGGCGGCCCGCGCTTCCTCAGCCTCGAAAAGCCGCGCCCTGAGAATACGCATCGCCTTGGCGCGGTTCTTGATCTGGCTCTTCTCATCCTGACAATGTACGCTTATCCCCGTGGAAAGGTGGGTTATGCGGACGGCGGAATCCGTCGTGTTAACGCACTGGCCGCCCGGCCCTCCCGCACGCATCACGTCGATACGCAGGTCTTCCGGCTTAATGTCGATCTCGGTCTCGTCCGCCTCAGGCAGCACCGCCACCGTTACCGCCGACGTGTGAATCCGCCCCGAAGCCTCGGTCGCCGGAACGCGCTGTACCCGGTGAACGCCGCTCTCATAGCGGAGATTTTCGTAGACATTGTCCCCCGTGATAGAGAAGACGATCTCCTTGAACCCGCCCAACTCCGTCTCGTTGAGGCTCATGATCTCAAACTTCCAGCCCCGCGTCTCGGCAAAACGGGCATACATCCGATACAAGTCCGACGCGAAAAGCGCCGCCTCCTCACCGCCCGTCCCCGCCCGAATCTCCATGATGATGTTTTTCTCGTCCAGCGGGTCGCGCGGAATGAGCAAACCTTTCAACTTCTCCTCGGCGGCGGCCTTTTTTGCCTCGATATCCTCAATCTCAGCCTTGGCCAGTTCCTTCATCTCCGCATCCGCCTCACCCTGGAAAAGCAGCTTCGCGTCTGCCAGTTCCCCCCGCAACTTTTCAAGCCCCTCGTGCAAAGCGGCAACTTCCGCAAGGCGGGCGTATTCCTTCATCGTCTCGCGATATCTTTTCTGATCGCCCGCCAGATCCGGATCCTGTATCAAAACGGCAAGTCCGGCGTACCGGTCAAGCATTGATTTCAGCCTTTCGTTCATACTCCCATCATACCAGCGTTTCCCCCGTTTGCAAACCAGGCAGTCAAACAGATAAAAACAAGAGGAGGGGAACGCCCAATGCCGCGCTCTCCTCCTTCGTTACAAGTTTATCGTTACGAGGTACAAAAAAAGGGGATGCCTCCCCCTCACCCCTACGGGGAATTGAAAGGGAAGGAGATATCCCCCTACGGGGGAATGGAAAATGACAGGGGCCACCAACCCTCAATCATTTTCCATTTTCAATCATCAATCCTGCTCCCAGTTATCCTGAACGCCGCCGGGATAGCCTAAATCAACGCCCGCCCCTGCCGTGGCGTTACGTTTTGTGGCGGGGTCTGAACTGATATAGACCGCGCCGCCGTTCGGGGCGGTGTTGGCGTTTGCGCCCCCATTCGACCCGTAAATCGTGCCGCTGCCGGTCTTGGAGAAGGCGCTCATGGCATCCACATACACGCCGCCGCCTGAGTCGTTGGCCTGATTGCCGCTTATGGTACCGCCGCTCATCGTGAACGTGCCGGTAAGGACCTCGTCGAAGAAGTCGGCGCCGTCCATAAACACACCGCCGCCTATGGTGGCGGCATTGCCGCGTATGGTACCGCCGGTCATGGTGAGTGTGCTGTTTCCTCCCCCTACAACGCCGCCGCCGTAGTAAGCCCGATTGCCGCTTATCTCCCCGTCGTGCATGGTGAAGGCGCCGCCGTTGTCCACGGACACGCCGCCGCCGCTGCCGCCGGGGATGGTGTTGTTCGTGATGGCGGCGCCGGTTTCAAGAACGAGATGCCCGCCGCTTGCCACCACGATAAGGGAGGCGGTGTTGCCGACTAACCCCATAAAGGTGATGTTCCGCAAAGTTAAGGTAACGCCGTCTCCCACAGTTATGAGGGGATAGCCGTTCGGCAACCCGCTCAATCGTACCGTTCTCCCCCCGCCGTAGAGTACCACGTTGGCGGGGCTCGTGTCGTCCTCCGTTCCGGCTGTTTACGACGTTTGGGCGGCACTATAAAGAAACCCGTAGGGTTTCGTGCCGCCCAAATGTGTCTGGAGTGAGCGTGGGAATGTTCGCCAACGAAGTTGGCGCGCGTAGCGCAATGACCTAGCGAACGGAAGACCAAGCCCGCTACCGCAGGCGCAGCGTAAACAGTCCTGTTATGTTTTACCCTTTCAGAATAATTCTTCTTGTATTAAATTCTCTTTATGTATTATTTGATTATATCCCATTAAAATAGAATAATGATCATGCAAATAATTTTCACCTGCTATCTTTTTAAGATCAATTGAATTTAGAATTTCAGTTGTAATAGGCCGTTTTGAATCCCAAAATATTATTGATTCAAGAAACAGCCTTGTTTTTTCATCCGTTAAGAGGGAAAATATTATATGTGCCTCGGATTCATTTTTACATGAAATAAAATTACATGTATCATCGACCATTACAGGTTTCTCATCTATTGGATATATCATTTTAAAATTTATTTTTTTATATAAACCAGAGATAGCTATCTTGAAAGGATAAAAGCTATAATCGCCTATAGAAAATATTGAAAAACTAGGTTTATTTTTATATATACTACTTTTCCTTTTCACAAAATCATTTGCATGATCATTCAGATATTGCCAAGTCTTAGGATATTTTGATTGTATATATTTAGTTTCTTCACCAATCTTTTTTTGTGTTACAAGAACCTTTTTTCTTGTTTTGATTGTTACATTTGCAATATCCGAACTTTTTAATAACGGATATAACAAGTCGTTCTCTATATTAACAGTTTCTCCATAGCCATTAACAAGAGAAGAACCAATAATATCTAATTCCATCACTTTAGAACAATCATGCTTAATGCCATTCCGCCAAGTATAGTCGCTTTTACCAAGATAATTATGAGATTTAAACGTATCCATATTTACAATCATTCTATTTTGATAGAATCCAATGGTGCTTTTATAGTTCCTTTTCTCGATAGAGTCAAACACTTTACATTCACCGGCCCCTCTCTTTTTTGTGGTGTCAATAACAAAGTAACAGGCATCAACGGCAGCATCAAAATATTTTTTTGAATCGACAGGAAATATTGATGCCTCGTGGTAATAGATGTTATTGTTCCAGCAATATTTTAATATATTTCTGGCAACTGATGTTTTGCACAAAAATGCGAAAATGCTTTTTTGTTTATTAAACTCCTCAATTAATTTAATTATTATATATTCTGTAATATCAAAATTACTTTTTCCAGTAATTGCCTCAATTCCACGGAGATTTTTTATGTTGCTCTTTTGAGGAATATTTGTGCTTTCAATAGAACTGAGTTCAGAATTGGTTACCCAGGGAGGATTTCCTATAAACAAACATACATCTTTATCGCTAATTTCTTTTTTTAAGATATTCATTGAAACAAAAATATCACTATTAACAATAAAAATATCTCTATCTGATTTTTTTAATATGTTCTTACAATAAGTGTTATTTATTTCTATTCCTATTGCTTTTTGAGGACGAAAAAAATCATAAGCGGTCAGCAAAACATTTCCCACTCCACAAGTCGGCTCAATAATCACATTAGGATAAATATTATTTTCATTTATAACATTTACCATTAGACTGGATAATTCCAGAGGAGTCTGAAAATCTCCAAATTCTTTTTTTCTTGTTAATGGTTTTGTTTTCATTTTAATTTATATACCCCGGAAACAGTTCCCGCCTTTTCAATAATATGTCCGTATTGCAATCGCCATTGCAGCGCGTTTGAAATTGTCAAATACCCTATATTGGGTCTATGCGTAATTATTTCATTTGCCAAATTTGACGCTTCAATTTCATCAATGGGTAAATTTTTATCAAAAAATAGAGATGTAAGATCATCTTTGTTTCCATTATTGTCAAGAATTGAATTAATAGATGTAGTCAATTGATAGTCAGCGGTCTGTTCTTCATCCACAAAAACCGTATGTAATATATTAAGTCTGCTTTTTTTTGTTTTATTATTGTCAATTTTTTTATACACAAATACGAGAAGATTATAACCTAAGCCATATATTTTTTGACGAGCTGATTTAAAAGGGCATGAAGATTGCGGTTGAGTAATGCTTGTAACTTTTATATCGACATTTATCATTTCACCGGGAAAGTCTATACCACTTGCGGAATTTCCCTTTACAAATGTATAATTTTTTTCCAGATATTTTTGAAATTTATGTTCTAAATAAGTGCCAACTGCCTTTCCATCGGTTGAACCAAATAGAGAGGCTTCATCATGGCTTGATTCAATAATGGAGAAGTTTTTTGCTTCATTTTTGAGCAAATCTATGGTTAATTTAGTCATTTTATA
>JAIRNN010000337.1 GCA_031257995.1 Spirochaetaceae bacterium
CGGGCCAGCTCTTTTGCGCTCATTGTGTCCTCCTAATATATCCGAGGGGGTGATCGGCGAACCGTAGGTTCGCACTCCCTCGTTACTATAGGGGGTGAACTTATCACTTATCAACGACACCTGCGGGGCAAGTGGTCGACAAAACGAATGTGGTGTGATACGATGAGTTTTGAAGGTTGCCGTCCCGTGTTCCGCTGGGAAGCGCCAAAAAGTGTTGCGGTGGAGGATGTTGCATAGCAATTGAAAATACTCTGCGTCTCAGATTTTATTGATCCGCTGGTCTACTCCGCTTCGATTAAGGAGCGGTATCACGATGTGGATTTTGTTCTCAGCGCGGGGGATATGCCGCTTGACTATCTTGAGTTCATCGTGTCGAGCCTTGACAAGCCGTTGCTGCACATCTTCGGCAACCACAATCTGGAGGCGTATGAACTGTATCGGTCGCGGCTGCCCCCGATGTTCACAGCAGAGGATTTTCAGAGGACTATGCCGGGACAGGGGACGACGCATATCTCCGACAGGGTGGTGCGGGAGAGCGGGTTGCTCATCGCCGGGCTTGGCGGCTCGATGATGTATAACCGGGGGCTCAATCAATGGACTAATTTCCAGATGAATCTGCGGATTTTGCGGCTCGTGCCCCGGCTGCTCCTCAACAAGCTGCTCTACGGCCGGTATCTGGACATTCTGCTCACCCACGCGCCGCCGGAGGGCATCCACGACCGGGAGGATCCCTGCCACAAGGGGTTCAAGGCGTTTCTGTGGTTTATGCGCGTGTTCAAGCCCCGATACCTGTTGCACGGCCACATTCATCTCTACGACCTTACCGAGGTTCGGAAAAGTACGTATAATGAGACGGACATCATCAACGTATATAGTCACTACATTCTTGAGATTTGAGGAAGGAGCGGTAAAACTTTGAACGATGTTATACAAATGCAAGCGGCGGAAGATTTCAGCCGTGCGCGCGGCGCTGCGATTTTGTCCCGTGTCGCGCATCTTATTACCCCGGACCGGGACAGAATGATGTCGTTTAACGATGTCAAGGAAATTTTGCGGCCCAAAGGAGAAGTTTACCGGGGGATGCAAGAGGTGCCGATCAAGCTCATCGTCGGGAGTGAAGGCCGATACAGCGATTTTAACCGGCTTTTTCAGCCCAGATCCGATTTTCTGCGGGCACGCTGGCAGAAAGTCGATGAAGCGGCGCTGGGGCACGTAACGCTTCCCCCCATCTCGCTCTACGAGATAGGCGGAGTCTATTTTGTACGAGACGGCAACCACCGGGTCTCGGTCGCGCGGATTCAGGGCGTAGAGATGATTGACGCGGAAGTGATCAGCCTCACCTCTGAAATCCAGATTGACCCCTCGATGACAGAGGACGACATCAAGAAAAAAGTCTCCGAATACGAGAAAAACATTTTCTACCTCAAGACCAACTTCGGGAAAATCACCGAGTTTTACGGCCTCGATTTCAGTGTCCCCGGCAGATACGACGTGATCTACAACCACATCCTCGTGCACAAATACTTCATCGACGAGAAGCGCGAAACGGACTCGACCTTCCACGACGCGCTCCTCTCGTGGTTTAACAACGTCTTCATGCCGATCATCGAGATCATCCGCGAGGAAAAAATCCTCTCCCAGTTTCCGGGCCGCACCGAGAGCGACCTCTACGTGTTCATCGTGAAGCGCTGGGACTATCTGAAAAAGGAAGAGGGGGAAAACGTCACGGTGCTTGACGCGGCTAAAGACTTTTCCGAGAAATACGGCGAAAAGAAAAACTGGCTTTTCACCACGTCCCCCGCCGCGCCTGAGGAGAAACTTGACAACCCGTATGATAAATAGATTCATCTTCATTGCGGCCCTCATCGCGACCCTTTTTCTCGTAACATGCGAAAGTCTGCCTGGCTTATTGACTGCCGAACCCGGCGCGAGCATGACCCATGGCGATTTTCTCGTGGAAGTTACCGACGGCGAAAATGGGCGCGGCATCACCCTGTTACGCTGGCTCCCCGACCGCAAGAAGGCGGCGATCCCCGCCAAAATAGAAAAAGTCCCGGTGACGGCAATCGGCGAAAGAGCCTTCGCGGACAAAACATTGTTGAAAGAGATAACGATCCCGCCGGGAGTGTGGAAGATTTCCGCAAATGCCTTTGAGAACTCGTCCGCAATACAAAAAGTTACGGCGCACAAAAAAAACCCTCGCTTTCTCAGCGTGTCCGGCATATTGTACGATCGGGAAAGCCTGGATAAAGTCTACTATCCCGTCGCGAAACATGATTTTGACTACCGTCTTTTGCGGCAAGACGATGCGGGAGAATCGGTCTATGCCCTGAGTGTGTCCGGCTACAAGGGCGCGGAAACAGTTGTCAGCGTTCCCGACGACGTACAGGGCTATCCCGTAACCGGCATCGCGGATCGGGCCTTTGCCGGGCTTGATTTCATAAAACGGGTGAAACTCCCCCGGCATCTCGATACGGTGGGCGAAGACGTGTTTGAAAAATGTCTGCGTCTGGAAACGTTTGCGCTTTCCTCCCAAAACATCAACTACACAGTCAACGAGCGGGATTTGTACGATACCCGGACGGGAAAACTCGTCTGGTATCCCGAAGCACAGGGCTATTTCCAATATGAAACGGTCAGTATGGAGGGAATCAGTTATATCGTCATCACGGGGGCCGGAAATACCAAGAAAAAGGCCGCGATCCCGCCTAAACTCAACGGCATTCGCGTGAATGAGATCGCAAGCGGTACCTTTGAAAACAATCCCGCGCTGACCGAAATCATCCTGTCCGATTCGATATTCAAAATGGGAGTACGCGCCTTCGCGTTCAGCCCCAAACTCGCACATGTGACTCTCGGCAACAACCTCGCCGTCATTCCGCCGAGGGCCTTTTATGAGTGTACCGCGCTACAGGAAATCGTTATCCCCGATTCGGTGACAACGATCTCCCTCAACGCCTTTTCCGATTGTACGGCGTTGAAAACGGTAACGCTGGGGAGGCGGCTCGCGTCGCTGGAAAACAGTGCCTTTTCAGGCTGTTCCGCGCTGACCGAGATAGCCATCCCCGAACGGGTTTCCACCATCGGTGAAAATGCCTTCGCGGGTTGCCGCAACCTTCAGAACATCCGTGTCGATGAAAAAAACAAAGATTATGCCGATATTGACGGCGTTTTGTTCAACAAGGCCCAAACCGCCATTCTCCGTTTTCCGGAAGGCCGCCCGAGAAAACAGTACACGATCCCCGACAGCGTTGACAAAATCGGCAGCGCGGCGTTTTCATTTTGCCAGCGTCTTTCGACCATCGACTTCCCCGAAAAACTGACCGTGATCGGGAATTACGCTTTCTTTTATTGTACTGCCCTTTACAATATCCGCTTGGGCGAAAACATCGTGGCTATCGGTAACGATGCCTTTTCAGGCTGTACCAATCTGGGCGAGATAAACTTTCCCGACAGCCTTCTTTCCATAGGCGATAGGGCCTTTGCCTCGTGCCGGGCGTTGCAGGCGGCGGCCCTTCCTCGCAATGTGGTCTCCATCGGGGAGAACGCCTTCCGCGATTGCGACCGTTTGACACAGGTCACTCTTTCGCGAAAAACGAACGTGTCGTCTACCGCCTTTATGAACGCCGCCGAAATCTCCTACACCGACTGATATATGAGACTATTCCAAAAGGTGGGGGAAGTCTTCCCCTATGCTCCTACACCCTCCGCTATCCCCTCTGCGGGGTCTCTGCCCCCGCCACGTGGAGGGCCCCGAAGGGGCTTTCAAGAGCCCGGCGTGACAAGGAGCGGCGCAAACCCCTATGGGGTTTTGGGGTGGCTTTACGTAACTGAATATGACGGAAATGAATACGACTGAACTGAAAACGAAGTTTCCCATCCCGATCCTCTACGAGGACGAGGATGTGTTTGTGCTGGACAAACCGGCGGGACTTGCCGTGCAGGGCGGAAAAAACATTACGCGTTCTCTGGACGCGCTACTGGAAGCGCACTTTTCACCGCGTCCTCTCCTCGTTCACCGCTTAGATCAAAACACGAGCGGCGCGATACTCGTCGCAAAGCACAAGGAAGCCGCCGCATTTTTCACGAAGATCATCGCAGGCCGCCGCATACAAAAAACATACCTCGCCGTCTGCAAGAAAAGCCCGATGTTAAAGCCGCAGAGCGTGATCGGCGAAACCATCACCGTCAAAGGCGAGGTCAAAAACGCGGTTACCCATTACCGCACGATTGCCGATGCCGGGGATTTTGCCCTTGTGGAACTGACGCTTGAAACTGGAAGAATGCATCAGATACGCCGCCACCTTTCCGCACTGAACGCGCCCGTCATCGGTGACGACAAATACGGCGATTTTACCCTGAACAAGGCTTTGAAAAAAGAACGGCACATAAAACACCTCCTTCTCCATTCCGCCCGGATAACCTTCCCCGCCGAGACCGGCCGCGTGACAGTCGAAGTGCCGCTACCCCCGTATTTTTCCACCTTCGCCGAATTAATCACGGAAACCCACCGATAAACACGGATCGCTGTGATTTTTTGTGAAAAATACGTGGAAGCACTATTTTCCCATTGACAGACTTTTATCGACGACATAGAATATAAGTATGGAGGATTGAGCGGATGGAGATATCTGGTTATATTGAAAATGGGCAGTTCGTTCCCGACAGCCCGCTGGCTTTCGAGGGCCGGACAAGGGCGGTTTTAAGGGTGGCCGATCATGCGGCGATCAGCGTGGAAGAAAACCACTGGGCATGGGGAAAATTTCTTGATGCCATACAAAACATCGACGAGAAGTTGCCCGGAATGCCTGAACGTCTTCAGTTCAGGACTCCTGAGGAGATAGACCGTTTATGAAGAGCTATGCCCTGGATACGAACATCGTCTCCTATGCGCTAAAGGGGCAGAAAAAGATACAGGAAAAAAAATGCGTGAAGCTTGGAACGAGGGTATGGCGGTGGTCATCCCGCCAATGATATATTTTGAGGTTAGACGACGGCTTTTCATAACCGGGGCTACGGGGCAAAAAAGAGGGTTTTTGAAGATATTTACGCGCATTCGAGAATTGACGTTATTGACAAAGAGCTGTTGGATCAGGCGGCATCCCTTTATGCTGGTCTGCGGAAAAAGGGAATTACGATGAGTGACACCGACATTTTTGATAGCGGGGTCTTGCGTGGCCCATGATTACACCCTCGTCACCAATAATATCAAACATTTCGCGGGCATAGAAAATTTAAACATGGTGAACTGGCTGGATTAATCCCCATGGCACCGTTGCGAATTCCCCCAAACCCTTTTACCTCTTATTCATCTGTCCCGCCATCTGACCCAATCCGGGCAATCTGTGGATCTTTTTATTAAAATCCGCATTAATCTGCGGACCCTTTTACTAAACCTGCGCTAATCCACGCAATCTGTGTTTCCCTGTGATTAAGGCTCCCCGTTAAAAATCGGTAAGGTAACACATCCCCAAAAGCAGAATATCGCGGGCAATGTCGCCTTTTTGCTCGAAGAACGCGCTCAAGTGGAGGCCGTACCAAAAAAAGAGGCCCATCGGCGGGTCGATGCGGAACGTGTAATCGAGGAAATCGTCTTTTCTGCTCTGTTCGCCAAAGAGCAGGTAGGCCAATTCGCGGATGATGTCGGAAAATTCGATGAGCGCGCCGGTATACTCGCCGCTTTCAATTTGTTTGACAAAGCCGGGAATCCGCCACTGGAGCCGGTCCTTGCGTTCCTCGTCGTCTTTTTCGACCCACGTCTTGGCGACCATAAGATCGAAGTTCTTCTCAAACCGCGAGAGAAAGAGGCTGAGGCCCCCGCCGTAGGGATCGTTGTTCTTTTTCGGCGGATGATTTTTCTTCGTTTCCTGCACGATACTCCGTTTGAGGCGGCTATAGGGCGCCGCGATCCCCAGCACTCTGGCAAAACCGTCGACCGCTTTCGTTGCGGGCGGCTTCCCCGAAGTCCATGCGCTTTCAGGAAAAAGATTCTCCACTACTTTATGATACTCGACCGGCACTTTCTGCTTCATAACTCACCATCTCTCTCATCAAGGCTTTTTCTGCCAGCGGATATACACCGAGCTTCCCGTCCCGTTTTCCTGCCGCCGTTCCTCGGTCTGAAACTGCGGGATCGCGCGAAAGAGGTCTCCCAGTTTGCGGAAACCATAATTACGAGGGTCAAACTCACTGGAACGGTTGTTGATCTTTTGTCCAACCGCGCCCAAATAGGCCCAGCCGCTTTCGTCGGCGATATCGTCAACGGAATCGTGCAGCAGTTTCAGGAGTTGTTTGTCAACATTGAAATTATGCCGTTTAACGCTGACGGCGGCGGGACTCTCGTCCTCCTCGATAGTACGAAGGATTTCCGTAAACACAAATTTATCACAGGCGGTAACGAAGGCTTTCGGCGTTTTCTTCTCGCCAAACCCATAGACGGTAAGACCGCCCTCGCGAATACGCGACGCGAGACGAGTGTAATCACTGTCGCTGGAAACGATGCAAAAGCCGTCCAGTTTTTCGGTATAGAGCAGATCCATCGCGTCGATGATGAGCGCGGAATCTGTGGCGTTCTTTCCCACCGTGTAGGAGTACTGCTGGATCGGATGCAATGCGTACTCAAGAGACGCATCCTTCCACGAACGTAGTTTGGTGCTCGTCCAGTCGCCGTAGATACGCTTGATGTTAGCAACCCCATACTTTGCCACTTCATCAAGGAGCGCCCCAATGATTGAAGGCTGCGCGTTATCCGCGTCTATCAGCACGGCGAGTCTTGCCTGCTTCGATTCAAGCGTTTGGACTGAGCCAAAGGGTAACAAAGGCATACCGTATTATGCCGGACGCGGCGGCCCAGCGTCAAGACCACCCTCCACCGCCACACGCCGGGCGGAAAACGCGATGCCGTTATCCTTGAACGCGATAAGCATAGACTCCAGAAAACTGGTTTTCAGGTCCAAAAACTTCGATTTGTCAAACCAGATGAAAAACGAGAGATTCGCGCCGTTGGTGTCAAGACCGGTGATGGCAAAAAGCGGCGCGGGGTTCTTGAGGCAGAACAGGTTTTCCTCGGCAAGGGCGAGCAACAACGCGCGCACACGGTCCACACTCTCGCGGTGGGGCACCGTAAACGCGACCTCAAGACGGCGGATCGGGAACCGCGTGATGTTGGTAAGGTTCGTGCGGATAATCGTCTCGTTGGGAATCCTGATAAACAGATTGTCGAACGTGCGGAGTTTCACCGACAACAGATCAATCGACAACACTACGCCCGTCGTCGTGTCCACCGTGATTACATCCCCCACCTCGCAGGGCTTTTCCGACAGCAGGAAGAGCCCGCTGATGACATTGGACATCGAAGTCTGCGCCGCAAACCCGATAGCCACGCCCGCGATCCCCGCCGCCCCCAGAATCGCCGATGAATCAATGCCGAGGCTCTTGAACACGAAGAGCACCGCGATGACCCACGCCGCATACTGAATACTCCTCCGCAACATCAGCGTCCGATGCTCGGTCAGCTTCCCCTTCGTAGCCCTCATAACAATGATCTTGAGCAGGTTGAATACGACAAAAATGAAAAGAACGGTGAGCGCGATCGTCGCCAGCCGCTTGGCCAGATCCACCGGATGCGTCTCGGCAAACAGAGATGAGAAAAAGTTGGTGATAACCCGTATGTCCATACTAGATCCGCTTTGCCCCGCTTAACGTTCTTGGCAACCTCTCTTTCATATACTATATTAACGTTTCTGTCAAGAAAATATAAGGCAGGGGACACCCAATGCCGCGCATTCATTACCCGCCCATACAACCTGTAGTATGGTCAAAATGACCCATACAAAATATATCGATGAAGTTTCTCATCCAGCCTGAATGAGTTTTCCAATCCAGGCTGGACGCATACTTACGCCCGGCCCCGCCTTTATTCGCAGCCGGGATGGCGAGCGCGAAACGGGCACAACTATGGTTGTGCTAGGCGCGTTTCTACCATTACGCAACACGGTGTGGGGCCCAAAAAATGCTCCGCTCCGGATAAATGCAACAGGGCACCGGCAAGTCCACCCCCGCAACGCCCCCGAATCACGAAGAAGTGCAAATTACACAGATAATTATGGGGGCCTGTTTCAAAATCTCAAACTTTCCCCTTTTTTTCATCTTTTTCACACTTTTTTCCCGTCAGATTAAAGCAGGACGGCTGACAATCGCATATATATGTACGAGGTTATAATATATGAGAGAAAACAGAGAATTAGCAGAAAATGTGTGGTACGAGGCGCGGACGGC
>JAIRNN010000018.1 GCA_031257995.1 Spirochaetaceae bacterium
CTTAATATGGGAACTTTCAACTATGGCGATTATCAGACGGAAAACATGAAACATTACCAATATGATGTCTGGCCCTACTTTGCATGGAACAATACGAGGGAAGCCGCGGCCATGAACCGGCACGGGGAAAGAGCAATATCCGTGCCGATTGACAAACACCCGGAGGCAATGGCACGGTATAAAGAATATGAGGCGCTGGCGGGAGGGGATTGAGAGCAGCCTGTTGCACTTGTAGGTTTTTGCTTCATTTTATTATGCAAAAATCTCGATTCATGGGCTGCTTTTGGAGTTTGCATGGTAAAAAATCACCGATTTGGCGATTTTTTGATGTTTTACGCGCGAAGTGCAACGATGTCCGGCTTATTGTTTTTTGGTCAAGGGCGAAATATGTTGACTATATAGTTGTTCCACTATAACTATTCAGCCGTCTTTGTTGCCAGGGGCGGGAACCCCCGCAGAGGGGGTAGCGGAGGGCGTAAGACCGTAGCGAGGGGGAGACTTCCCCCACCTGATTGGCAAGCAATGTTTTTCGCCCACTACCTATTTTTTTCATATTGGCTAACATACGGCGACGAGTTTCATGTTACCAAAGAAGATTTATTAAGCATGAAAGTTCCTTGTGACCGCTTGACTATGGGAGACAAATCTACGTTGCAGATACCGGCAGCCGAATTTTTGGAAAGACAGAAAAGTACCGTCCAGTACAAACTAAACGCCGAAAAGAAAGCCGGGACATACAACACTTCACACCTATGGCACATTATCGATAAGAGTGATATGATTTTTTCGGGTATATGTGCGGCCAACCGGAAAGAACATTGGCTAAAATTGCAGATCATGTGTCTCAAGCGATCTTGTCCGGCAGAGACGGAGGTGTATAATATGTATTTAGCCACAAAAACAATTGTTGATTCAATAGAACGGTTAGGTTCGGTAAATCCTTTTTATGGAATAACATACTTGGCGTGTAAGGAAGGTTGCCTTCCCGTTGGTGAAAGCAAAGAGGTGTCCCTGGATAGTCTGACGAAAAGGTTTATGGATAAAGTTCATAAATTGCATCCAGCATCAAAGATGTATTTTCAACCGTATGAATCCAACACACGAAGTAAACGATGGGTCGTTCCTCGTTATCCTTCTACTAGTTTACAAATTACAAATACGAGGGGTTTCTTTGCGGCTTTTATTCATTCCAAGATAAACCGGACCTGGGGATGGGATGGAAATTATATCAATATTTTGGCGGAAAAACTCGAAGGGGAACCGCTTTCAGCTCTTGATCTTGGCGTTTGGTTCTTTCGAAATAACAATTGGAGTGAAGATACGTCTCATCAAGATATTATTGAAGAATTCTTCGCGTATTTCCATATTACCCCTGATGAACAAAGAAAATTATTTCTTCCCATTGAATCGAGCCTTGTTTCAAAGCTTGATTTTCAAGAAACGGCAACTACTTGGAACAGACTAAGTTTTTACTTACCTTCACCTTCTGATGTTGCTCCCGAACGCGGATCGACACTCTCATATCTTGAAATAAATAATGTGGGGCCCGCATCTCAGTTAATTATTGAACCAAATAAGCATCTCAACCTGATTGCAGGAGACAATGGACTCGGAAAAACATTCTTAATGGAGTGTATATGGTGGGCTATGACAGGTACTTGGCCAGGGTTACCCGCATATCCTAAGTCTGCAAAATACAACGCTTCTATAATTTATGGATTGTCCGGTATGGAAGGAGGACAAAATAGAAACAAAATTATTTATGATATGGTTCAAAGAAAATGGTCGCGAGAAATTGAAGCCGCAATAAAACCAGGACTTATTGTATATGCTCGTATCGACGATTCTTTTGCCGTTTGGGACCCTGTAAAGCAGCACCAAGATACGGTGTCTTCCCTAAAATATGTTTTTTCAAACAATGAAATATGGTATGGAGCTTCGGGCAGCATTGAGGGATTGATACGCGATTGGGTTAAATGGCAAAACACCACAAAGCATTCTCCTTGGAATATTTTTAAAGCTGTATTGGAAAAAATGTCCCCGCCCGATTTGGGAATGTTGATACCGGGAGAGCCGGTACGAATGCTTGGGGATATCGTAGACACTCCAACAATTACTCATACATACGGCAGCACTCCCATTATCCATGCGGCAGCAGGTATAAAACGAATAATTACACTTGCTTACCTCATTGTATGGGCGTGGCACGAGCACAAAATAGCGGCAGAGTCATATAATGTTATGCCGGAAAGACGAATGATTATTCTTCTCGACGAAATTGAAGAGCATTTACATCCTAAATGGCAACGAATTATACTCCCCGCCTTACTGAATGTTCAATCGTTGTTGTCTCATAAACTGGAAATCCAATATATTATTTCTACCCATTCACCATTAATTTTGGCTTCATCCGAAACACTTTTTGATAAGCGGAAAGATAGCTTGTTTCATCTTGAAATCGAAAAAGATACAAGGGAAATATCTTTATCAAAACTTGATTTTATCAAACATGGATCCATTAACGCATGGCTTACATCCCAAATATTTGGCTTGGATCAGCCAAGAGCTTTGAAAGTGGAAGAAACTATTAATTTGGCAAGAGACTTACAATTACAGGACAATCCCGATATTAAACAGATCGCAAATGTACATCAAAAATTATTAAATGAATTATCCGCAGACGATCCTTTTTGGCCAAGATGGATATATTTTGTGGAAAAGAACGGAGTCGGGATATGATTCCTGTAGCGAGACAAGAAGAACCCGAAGACTTTAATGAAAAAGTGCGTGTGCCGGGACAGAAATTTCTAAGGAATAACTCCCATCCAAATTCAAAACAATTTCAACACCGCAATTATTGGACCCATATTAGGGAAGATTTATATCGGCTTTATCAAAACATTTGCGCGTATACTGGTGAATGGATTCCTGTTACATCTGTATCTGTTGATCATTTTATTCCAAAAAGTATAGAACCACAATCGGCTTATGAATGGGATAATTATAGACTCACGACAGACAAAATGAATAATGTGAAGGGTAACAATACGGGTTTAATTGACCCATTTGAAGTAAAGACAGGCTGGTTTGTATTAGACGTTCCTAGCTGTTATATAAAACCTTGGACTGCACTTAGTGGAGATAGCAAAAAGAAAGTTCAATATACGATTGAAATACTTAAACTCAACAGCAATGAACGTACTAATAAACGACATGGTATTATTCAAGATTACATCAGTAATAACATTACTTTTGATTTCTTGAGAAGGAGATACCCCTATATAGCCTGCGAACTAGAGAGGCAAAGCTTGCGAGAAAATATTGGTGATTATTTTAAATTAACTATTTCCTCATCCCAAATCAAACCTCTCGCAAACATTAGACCGGGGGTGTACGCTACGCGAATGAAAAATGGATAATGATTGAGGATTGGCGTTTCGTGCGCGGCAGGTGCCACGGAGGGATAGCGGAAGACCACGCAGAGGGAGGTGCAGACGCGCCTTTAGACTCAGGCCTTTCGACCGGAGCGCGTGTCCGGAGTGAGGGAGAGCCTGGGCCTGTTGCATTTATCTGCGGCGGAACATTTTTTAGGCCCACACCGTGCCGTAGGAATGGCAAAACATGCTCAATGTTTTGCGTGTGGTAAGTCTCCCTCCTTTTCTATCCTTCCACGAGGTAAAGTAGGAAGGGGCGGCACCGTAAATACCTAAGGCTGTTTCAAAACTCCCTGTTGTGGTGCGGGCAGACCTCTCTTGGGTCCGTCTGCGGCTGGAAGCTTTGGGGCGGCTTGTAACTCTTTTTTCGCCGTGATCCGGGGGCGTTATTTGGGCGGAGGCATTGGTTTGGGGGTGATCTCCAACGAAAGACGGTTGCCTTTGGCCTTTCTATTCGTCCGGGGGCTGCCCCTATCGGCGTTTTATCCACAAACGCTTCCGCCTCCGCCCAGTCCACCGCTTCCGCCCCCTCAGGCGGCCCTCCCCATAAGATATCCGACTCATACCGCTCGCCCCACACGTGCCCCATCCGTCCCACGATTATGTTGAACCGTAAAAAAAACGTTTGTTTCAACAACTACATTATCAGCGGCAGCATAAAGCCGTCTTCGGGCTTGATGTAGAACGTGAGCCGCGCCCCCTCAAGCCGGAGGCCGCGCATATCGAAGCCGTAACGCGCTTTCGTTTCACGAAGTACGCTGCACCGCCGAAAGTCGCGTTGCCATCCGTAAGAATCACATCCCCCCAAAGACCATGTCGCCCTCAAAGCTGGCCCCGTCCGTGAAAGTGACATTCCCCTCAAACGTGGTCCGTCCGGTGTTGTGGAAGACTGCCGACTCGGCGGCAAAGACCGGCGTGCCGGTAAACTGAACGTTCCCGGTCCCCGTGAGGGCCGCCGCCGTTATCGTTGCCGGAAGCGCAAGCTTGCCCATACTCGTGACTTTCGCCGTGATACCGGTTGAACCGGCTATCGTCAGCGTATTGGCGCCCAACGCAATCTCTTTCACCGCGAAAGGAGCGCTGGGCAGCGTCACCGGCACCGCAGTCCCGGAAGCGGACTCGACCGTGACAAGGACGCTGCCGGACACGAGAACCGTGCTCCCGGCCAGCGCAGCCGCATTGCCGACGGTAAGTTTCAGCGTGCCGGTTGCCTCAACAGTTCCGCCGAGCAGCCGAATCCCCGTCCGCCGTGAGCGTCCCGTACACGTAGACCGTCAGATTGGCGGCAATGTCCCTGGCGGTGCCACTCAGCGTAAGATTCTCCACCGCCGCAACGTCGCCGTCGCTTACCGTCTCCGGTAAAGCATCCGCCGCAACCGGTTCCGCAACTTTGGCCCCGCCGGTTACCCTCACGGGGATGAAAATCGCAGGATCGCAAACGATAATGTTCGTGGCGGCCCCCGTAATCACCGCGCCGTCGGCAAACGTAACCGTAGCGGCTGCCGCATTGACAACCGTGTTGGCGCTCGGTGTCAGCGTCCCGGAAATCTTGACCGAAGCGGTACTCAGGTTGACGACCCCGTCATCGGAAACCGTAACCCCCTTGAGCTCAAGCGCACGGCCCTCCGCGACAGTGTCATCGATGGCCTCCTGAAGCTCGGCGGTAGTCACGGCACCGTAAACCACGCCCGACTTGTCGTACACCGTGTTGGAATCCGCTTCCGAGTCCCCGCAACCGATTAAGAACAATGACGCGCTCAGCAGAGCGGCCATTCCGATTAAAAAGAACTTCCTTGTTTGCATAAGAAAAGCCCTCCTTCAAATAAAATAGGCCCTCCCCTACGGAACAGCCTGGGGAAAGCTCTTTTTAGAGCCCGCCCCATTTATACAAAGAGGACAAGATGCGGAAAAAGCGTTATCCTTCCCCTTGTCTTGACAACTCCGATACGGAGCGACTTTCCTAGGGTGCGGCCGTCTTCGGGGTTACCCTCTTTCATTCACCACAACGAGCGGCGCCCCGCCCGTTTTCCCCTTAGGGGGAATTGAAAACGGGCAATAGAAAAGGGATAACGGCGGGGCTTGGAGATTTCTGTTATTTTCCCTTTTCCTAAGGGGAACCCTGCCCGTGAAACACGGAAAATGCCAGACTTGAAAAAGGGGAAAAACCCGTGAAAAGGGCCTAAAGAGGGCCTGAAATGGGGGGGGGGGATTAGAGGACTAAGAACCCGTTTGAGGATGGAAGAGGGGAATGAGGATTATTAGACAGGGGCAACCCGGAGGACCTAAAAGACAACAAAACTTTCTTCATCATACAACTATTACCCTTTATATAACAATCCCGCTCCCGCTTTCAGGACGACGGGTACCTTTATACCACACCCGAAAATTTTTGTCAAGCGGGCACCCCAAAAAAACGTGAAAAAAGATGAAAAAAGTCACAGGAACCGCAGATGTACGCGGATTTTTCGCCTCCGACTTAGCTTAATCTGTGAATCTGTGAAATCTGCGGACTTTTTCATCTTTTTTCGCCCTTTTTTCGGGTCAAATTAAAGCAAAACAGCGCCTCAACACTATATATACAGTAAGGAGAATGGTATATGAATACACCAAGAAAGTTAAAACAGAATGCTTGGTACAAAGTGGGGACAGAGGTCAATATCGGCGAGCCGCTGTTCCGGCTGCCGTGGGCGAAAGTTCTGCTCCACCGCGTACTCCGCGAGATTAGGAAGCGTTATCCCTTTGAGATGCGCGGGCTCAGGCTTGAGGGGGCGCGG
>JAIRNN010000032.1 GCA_031257995.1 Spirochaetaceae bacterium
TCGGCTTTGAATTCCCTGGTGTACACCCGCCGTTCCTTGTCTTGCTTTCCCATCTTTTTCTCCTCTTACATTATATTTCCCGCTTATTTTTGTATCTACCAGATAGGGTAAGGTCCACATCACCAAGATAACGATGGAGGGTTTTCTCACTCTCCAAGAGCGGGCAGTGTTTGAACCGGCTCTGCGGGTCTGCGAGTTTGCCGTCTACTCGGAGGCGATTGTCGCAGGGGAAAGCAAGCTCAAGGGCATGGACCGGGCACTTGCCGCGCTTGGGTGCACGCGGGAGGATGCGGCGGTCATTGGCGACAGTGAAAACGACCTCGACATCGTGGAGGCCGCCGGGTTTGGCATCGCGATGGGAAACGCCTGCGACAGCCTGAAAACTGTCGCGAAAGCGGTTACCGGCAAGGTGGGTCAGGGCGGTGTGGCCGGAGCAATCGAAAAATATGTGCTCAAGGTATAGCGTTTTTCTTTTTCAATTCCTGCCGGGTTTGGGGGCATCGCGGGGGGTTATCTCTGCGGCACTGAAGCGTTTTATCAAAATGTTGGCATTATTTGCGCCGCCCCGTGTTGCGTAATTGTAGTAACACCCTCAACGTTTCGGGCGCGGTAAATGAGTGCCCTTCGGGGGAATGGATAATTGAAAATGAATAATGGTCGGGGATAGCAGCGGGGCGTTGCGGGGGCCGCGCTCCCGCAGAGGGGGTAGCGGATGACCAAACGGAGGGAGATGCGGACACGCCTTTAGGCTCAGGCCTTTCGACCGGAGAGTGGACAGAAGCGAGGGATCGGCAACGAAGCCGTCGCGATTTCCCCCGTCTCCTTCCTTATGTTTTTTAGCATAAGCACTATACCAGTTTTCAGTTGTAAGTGGGCTGGATGGTTACAGTGCGCCCTTTTATGCGGTATGATGAAAAGAGCCAAGCCATAAGGAAATTGACGACTATGAGTTCCGTGTTTCAAAAAAAAACATGCTCGTCCGCGAAGATAAATCTGCACCTGGCGGTTGGGGAAAAAAGGGCGGACGGGTTTCACGACATCGAGAGTATCTTTGTGCCGGTCTCGCTGCGCGACCACATTGACTGTTTGGTTTCCCGTTCAACGGCGTTTTCTGTAACAATACGCGGTATGGAGGGTAGCGGGCAGGTCGGGATTTCGGGCGATATTCCGCTTGAACAAAACCTGATGTACCGGGCGGCGCTTCTTTTTCACCACACGACAAGGCTCGCGTTTTCGTTGCGGATCGTTATCGAGAAAAATATTCCGCAGGGTGCGGGGTTGGGCGGCGGATCGTCAAACGCGGCGGCCGTTCTGGGCGTGTTAAACGAGGCGGCGGGTTTTCCCCTTTCGCATGACGCGTTCATGGAGGCGGCGGCCCGGCTTGGCAGCGATGTTCCGTTCTTTGTCAAGGGAAAAGCGGCCTTCATTACCGGCCGGGGGGAGAAGGTTGCCCCGTTTGATTTGGCAAGGGACCTCTTTTTCGTGCTGGTAACACCGGCCTTCGCAAGTGGTACCGCCGAGGCTTACCGTCTGCTGGACGAACGGCGTTCTGTTTCACGCGAACTAGTCCCGCAAGAGTCCGTTTCCCCGGAAACGCTGATCGCGGCACTCGAAAAGCCGCCCTCAGCGTGGCCCTACCGGAACGATTTCCAAAGCGTTTTTCTGGATGACCTTTATACTCATTCCGGCGCATGTAGTACTTCTAGTTATAAAATATCAATGTGCCGGGAGCGGGGCGTCCATGACACCTTCGGGGGCGGCAAGCGCCCCGTAGGGGGGGGAGCGGAGGGCGTAGACCGGAGCGAAGGGTCGGCAAAACGTGCCGCGACTTCCCCCATCCAGCCTTCTATTTCCTTGGGAGAAACATACCGGGAGCTTTTTTCCAGCCTGCAAGAAACCGGCGCGGGGTTTACCCTGCTCTCCGGCTCAGGATCGACGGTTTTCGGCGTATATGAAAGCGTTGATGCGGCAGAAGCGGCGGTGGAAGGACTAAGTGGACGGCATTGGAGAAGCCAACAATTGGAAACACGACCGCCGTTGGTGCGGAGTTGCGCCGCTATTCGGTGTAGCTGATCCGATAGTCCGCGATCGTGCGGAATCCGGCGCGTTTATACACGATCTGGGCGGCTATGTTGGATTTGCGGACAAAGAGGGAGAGGGCGATTTTTTCACAGCGGAACTTGTCTCTCATCGCGGCGACCATCGCCTGCGCGATGCCCATCCTGCGGTAGGGCGGCTTCACATAGATCCCGCCGAGCTGGCGGCGGGTAAACGAGCGCGCGTTGGTGTTGATCTTTCCGACGAGTCTCCCCTGGTATTCCGCAATAAGGATCTCCTCGCGTTCAAGAATACGGGAAAGGGACAGCCGCGCCAGTTCCGGCTTATACCGCTTCATGTTTATCGCGACTTCTTCCATCTCGTAACTCAGATGCATCTCGAACAACGCCTTGTAATCGGATATTTGAGCGGGTCGCAATATCAGCCCCGGCACACGGGTAAAACATTCGGGCACCGTGGTAAAATCATCGTAGGCCATGAGATAGTAATCAATGTGGACGACCGGCTCGTAGCCCAGCGGATACAACACCGCTTCCATGACGGACACGTCATCCAGCAAGCCGTGGACCGCGTGAACCGGAGCCGAGAGCAGAAACCGTTTCAGAAACACCGGCATGGGGACGATGGTCAACCCATTAAGCACGGGAAAGAGCGTCCGCTTGCTATACAAAAGGACCGCCTGCGTCATCCGCCCGCCGCGTGACAGGAGCCAGATACTGTCGGAGAGATAGTCCGCGTCAAGAAACCGGTCGCATGCGGAGACACACGTCGCCTCATGGACCCGCAAAAACTCGGCGGGCCACATTTTTTGCATCTCCCCGGCTTTCCACCAGCGCTCATCAATCTGTAAAGGTTTGTCCGTATAGCCCATTTTTTATCATTATCGGATGTTTTGGAAAAAAAGATAAGGCTTTTTTTCAGATGTCATTTTCGATTGTCAGAGGGTTTGGATTGAGTGATGGCGGGGAATCTCTCCCTCGCCTCTGCCCGTTTTCCAGTCGAAAGGTCTGAGCCTACGGTGCGTCCACACTTCCCTCCGTTTGGTCATCCGCTAAGGCCTCTGCGGGTGCCTCCTCCTCCGCAACGCTCATCTCCTCCCCTTGCTTTTTTATTCACCCTTCCCCTCCACCCAAATCCAAAAAAATCCTCCCCAAGAAGATCCAAAGAAATTCATCCATACGGGAATGGAAAATAGAAAATGAGAAGAATGAACCGTGCAGTCTCCAAGACCAGCTCATCATACATTTTCAATTGATCCTGTTCAAAGACCACGTTTTTTCATCTTTTTCATACTTTTTTCGTGTCAAAATAAAGCAAACGGGCTGCCAACCGCATATATATAGTGTACGGAGGCATTGTATGCGCTAACAACGAGAATTAGCTGAGCATGTCTGGTACAAAGTGCGGACGGCGGTTAATATTGAGGAGCCTTTGTTCCGGTTGCCGGAGGCGAAGGCACTGCTCCACCGCGTACTCCGCGAAACAAAAGCGCGTTACGGCTTCGAGATGCGCTGGCTCCGGTTTGAAGGCGCGCGGCTCACGTTTTACATCAAGCCCGATGACGGGCTCAAGCTACGCTGATAATGCAGTGGTTGAAGCAAAGTTTTCGAGCCGGCTTAACGTGCAAACGGGAAGGCAGGGGCATGTTTGGGGGGAACGGTATGAGTCGGATATCTTGTGGGGAGGGCCGCCGGAGTGGGCGGAAGCGGTGGACTGGGCGGCGAGAGACAAGTCGGCAAACACGACAATTCCGGCGGCTATAGCCTGCACCTTGACTTGGGGCAGCCCCCGCTCGGACGGGATGACGATAACGATGAGTTTTTCGGCGAAAAACGATTCCAAACCGGCATCCCCGCCCGGCTAACC
Source organism: Spirochaetaceae bacterium (assembly GCA_031257995.1). Classification (GTDB taxonomy): domain Bacteria; phylum Spirochaetota; class Spirochaetia; order Treponematales; family Breznakiellaceae; genus JAIRNN01. The sequence goes on from JAIRNN010000032.1 coordinate 3,925, forward strand.
GCCCGCTTTACAGCCAAAAAAGGAGTTACATCAAGCCTCAAACGTCCCGGCCCAAGATGGCCCCAAGAGGGGGCTGCCCGCACCGCAACACGGGGTTTTGAAACAGCCTCTATTGTTAAAAAAATTATTTGCCTTTTGTAACCTGTTTGTTTATATTTGTATCCCAAAGACAAAAATGTTTTGGAAAATTTTATACACAAATAGGAGTTTTTTATGAAAAAAACGGATGGAAGTTGTTCAGGTTAGGGATGCTGGTCTTGGTCTTGTTGTGTACCGGTTGCGCAACATTTCTCAACAACAAGCAAATCACGGTTTCGCTTCGTCAGGTGCTGCCAATGAGGTAACAATTCTGGAAAATGGTTCTGTTGTATACGAAGGATCATTGCCTGCTACCGTCAGCGTAAAGGGTAGTAAGAGTTATGTTGTGCAGTATAAAGACAAAGATGGAAATTCGCGGACGTTACAGATTCAAAAAAGATTTAGCGGCTGGTTTGTGGCTGATATTTTGCTTCTGGGCGGATGGATCATCGACCTTATAACCGGGAATGTCATGGTTTACGACAAGACGGCTTTGCTTCTCGTAAGTTACAACGACTCGCAGACGGGACTGTTTGTTGACCATGTTCCCAGTGGTTTGCAAGACAATTTGAGAGTCATCAGGAACATTTATAACTGATCCTGGTTCAAAACGAGGAAAAGCGGGTCTAAAAAGCCCGCTTTTCCTCCTGAAACTCAGTTTTCTTCGATTTATTCGATCGAAAATGCGCCGACTTACGCCGGTGCTGCCAATATAAGTTGGCGTAATCTGCGGTTTCCTGTGATTAACGCCGTGATAAAAGCTACCCGATGTAGCCCATCTCCTTGAGCAACTCCGCGTTGAGAACGCCGCCGCCCGCTGCGCCGCGCACCGTGTTGTGGGAGAGACCGACGAAGCGGATGTCAAAGAGCGGACAGGGCCGGACGCGCCCGACCGTTACCGCCATCCCCTTTTCCATCAGCCGGTCTTTCCGGGGCTGGGGTCTGTCGGCCTCTTCGCGGATGATGACGGGGTGTTCCGGGGCCATCGCGAGCATATGCTCTTGCGGATAACTTTGGAACGCTCTCCAAATGCTCTTCACCTCGTCGATCCCCGGCTTTTTCGCGCCAAACTCCACGCTCACACAAGCGGTATGCCCGTCGGTAACCGGCACACGGTTACAGTGGGCGGCGATCACCGGGGAGGCGGCGTTCACGATCTTCCCATCTTGCAGGCGGCCGAAAATCTTAAGCGGCTCTTGCTCGGTCTTTTCTTCCTCGCCGCCGATAAAGGGCACCACGTTGTCAAGCACGTTGAGACTCGGCACGCCGGGAAACCCCGCGCCCGACACCGCCTGCATCGTCGTCACGAAGACGCGCTTCAACTCGTAACCCTTGTCCAGAAGGGCGAAAAGCGGGATCATATAACTCTGGATCGAACAGTTGGGCTTCACCACGATAAACCCCTTGTCCCAGCCCCGGTTTTTCCGTTGAGCCGGAATAATCCCCGCATGGGCCCAGTTCACTTCCGGAATGAGCATCGGTACATCCTCCGTCCAGCGGTTCGCCTGAGCGTTGGAGACGACGGGAATCCCGGCGGCGGCGTACCGTTCCTCCAGAGCCTTCACCGCATCCTTGTCCATCTCCAGCGCGGAAAACACGAAAGAGAGCTTCCCCTTTCGGGACAACTCAGCGGCCTTTTCCACATTGCCCGCATCCTCGACTGTCAAATCACCCACCTGCGGCGCATAGGTCCCGCCGTAATCCCAGCACTGACGTTCCGCGTCATAACTCGCGGCGTGCTGCCATTTCCCGAAAACCGCCTCGCGATACAACTTTCCGGCACTGCGGGGAGATGCCGCCACATACACCGCCTCAAACCAGGGGTGCCGCGCCAGAAGCGCCAGATACTGCTGCCCAACCATGCCCGTCGCGCCAAGAACGCCAACCGGAATCTTACCCATAACAACTCCTTCGAACCCGCCCGTTTTCACCAACCGCAAAACGCGCCGTCCGATCATTTTCTTCTATCAAATATGAATATACGATCTCCTATAATATACGATAAGGGGGAAATATACGATAGGTGTAATGAGGGAAAACAGGGCGGTCCCCGGCGTGATTCCTGCGCCTCCACGTGGCAGACGGTACGCTTCCTTTATACCGCGCTTTCTATCCCTCGTAGGGGGAACCGCCGCTCTTGCTATACTGCTTTAAGCATGGAAATAACATCGGTGTATTTTAGGTGGGGGAAGTCTCCCCCTCGCTACAGACACGCACTCCGGTCGAAAGGCCTGAGCCTAAAGGCGCGTCCGCACCTCCCTCCGTTTGGTCTTCCGCTACCCCCTCTGCGGGGGTCAGCCCCCCGCAACGCCCCCGGATCATTTGCCGGGTAATCTTTTGTGGAGTTGTAAATGATATTTTCATGCCTAACGGAGTATAAACACACCGCGCCTAAGAAAAGTCCCTGCGGGGCTACTCGCTGTAGCAAATATCGGCACCCAGTCCGGAAAGGCGTTCCACGAGGTTTTCGTAACCGCGTTCGATCTGGTAGATGTTGCGGATCGTGCTTTCGCCCTGAGCGCAGAGGGCGGCGATCACCATTGCCATGCCGGCGCGAACGTCGGGGCTGGTGAGTTCCGCGCCGCTTAACTTTGAAGGGCCGGATATGACGGCGCGATGCGGGTCGCAGAGAACGATGCGCGCCCCCATGCGGATCAGCATATCGACGAAGAAGAGGCGCGACTCAAACATCTTTTCGTGGATGAGGACGGTGCCCTCGACTTGGGTCGCCACAACGGTCGCGGTACTCATCAGATCGGGTGGAAAACCGGGCCAAGGCGCGTCGTCGATCTTGGGGATCATACCGCCTAAGTCTTCGTTCACACTGAGCGGTGGGCGGGCATCGATACGGAGCGTTGACCCCTCGTGTTCCCAGACGATGCCGAGTTTGCGGAAGACGGTACGCGCGGGCCGCATATCGGAAACTTGGGGGCCTTCGATGGTGAGGCAGCCCCGTGCGGAGGCGGCAAGCCCGATGAACGACCCCGCCTCCATAAAGTCCGCGCCGATCGTGTAATCGCAACCGCCGAGTTTCCGAACGCCTCGGATCGTGAGCACGTTCGAGCCGATCCCCTCGATACATGCCCCCATCTGGACGAGCATCCTGCACAGATCCTGCACATGGGGTTCACAAGCCGCATTGAACAACACCGCCGTACCCTCGGCAAGACTCGCCGCCATCACGGCGTTTTCCGTAGCGGTAACGGATGCCTCGTCGAGAAAGATCTCCGCGCCCCGCAGCCGTTTCGCGGAAAACCGGAACACCCCGTTTATGTCAACATCCGCGCCCAACTCGGTGAGGGCGAGAAAGTGCGTGTCGAGCCGCCGTCTCCCGATAACATCACCACCCGGCGGCGGCAGTTCCACTTCCCCCATCCTCGCGAGCAGAGGCCCCGCAAACAGTATCGAAGCGCGAATCTTCGCCGCCTCAGACCGGGGAACCTCGGCAGTCCTTACATCGCCCATCGCGAGCTTCCACGCCCCCTTTCCCGCCGGTTCCGCCGTCCCTCCCAGCGCGCGAAACACGGCAAGCATCACCCGGACATCCTCAATATCGGGAACATTGCGAAGGACGCACTCCCCTTCAGCCAAAACCGCCGCCGCAATACACGGCAATGCCGCGTTCTTGTTTCCCCCGACTCTAATCGTACCGCTTATGGGACGGCCCCCCCTGATAACATATCGCGCCACATTAATCCTCTCTTCCATATATCGGCATATTATAGTGCTTCTTCCAAAGGGGGAAGTTTCCCCCTCCGCTACAGACACGCATTCAGGCCGATGTGTCCACACCTCCCTCCGTTTGGTACTCCGCTTACCCCCTCTCCTAGGGAAACGCTGATTAAAGGCATATTTTATCGGAATTCAAAGACAGAAACACTGTCAACCGCCAAGATGCTTCCCTGTTGCCAGTAATAGTATAATTTTTTATACGATTAGATCACTGCCGGGGCTTATACCCGCCCTCTCCCGCCCTTTTACCCGCCTCCCAAGCCTGCGGGCACACCTTCTCCATCTTTACGCGAAGGCTTTCCGCTCCGGGCATCCGGTCCGCACATATTTCAACAAAGAGAGCGCTTACAAACAGCATTTGCAGCTTCCCCAAATTCTTTTTCAGGCCCCGGTATCTTACCTTCCGAAACCCGCATATCCCTTTTATTATTCCAAACATATGCTCCGCCTTGCTCTTCACTTTCGATTTTAACCCCTCCTCTATCCACTCCCAAGCAGGTCCCCCTATATACTCTGAACCCGGCGCCTCTATGATTGTCGCGTCAACCACCATCTCCCCGCGCGTCATTATCCCTTTCTCTTCCATAAGCTTGTTGACCGTCTCCAGTATCTTCTCCCGCAGCCCGTGTTCTTCAGGCATATGCCGGAAACGCGGCAGCGCCGGCGCGTCTTCTTCCAGAAAATTCATCTTCATAAACTTCCTCATCGCGTAACGGCCATAGACCGCGTCTTCCGCCGCCCCGTCCGCCAGATCGGGCCAGAGCGGCAGAAAGTACATCCTCAGCATAATTTCTATGTCCTTTGCCGGCCCTTCCCCTCACCCCGAAAAATAATACGGCTCTGTCACTTCTATGAGTTTTTTCCATGGCGCAACCGCGTCCATCCGGTCCAATACTATTTTCCGCCGGCCCGCACGCTTGCGCGCCCCGTATTCCACATCGCTAAAGGTTTGTTGCTTTTCCATTTTCTCAGTATATCTCTTCCCCTGATTTATTCAGTGTTTTCCTAAACAGTTCCCGTTCCAACGACACACTACCACAGTAAATAGTACCGTGAGTTCTCAGCGGGCTGGAGCGAGGAGAAGACTCCCTTGTATAACTTGTAACAGAAAACTTGTATCTTTTTCCTTTTATACTTGTTTCTATTATGATAATAACCCTTTCGGTGTTTCAAAACAGCAGGTTTTTGAAACGGTTGGCTTTTAAGAGGGAAGGGATTTTATCCTGCTTTTCCCCCATCTTTTTCAGAGGAGACTTACTTGAAAAAGAAACGCGCATTCATGGCATTCCAAATATTGGCATTGTGTTTGGGTCCGGTACTTCTTATTTCTATCGTTCTTTCGGCTGTTTTTACGACTAATATCAACAGGATCGCCGAAAAACCTTTGTTCTATGGCTAAGATAACTATGCGGTATCTCAACTCGGATATACAGCACGCTATAGACTCGTTTCTGGATATGGTCCGCAACAGCGCGGCAATTCTCAATACGCTGCCTTCTATAAAATGAGGCAAGCGATCATGGAACGGATGATTGCCGCCGTTCTAGACGCTTTCGAGATGTACTACGGCACGACGATCCCCAAGAGATCAGCCCGGAGGTTACCTCGTGCTTGCCGGCGGCTGAGTTCCCGGCCATGGAAGTGGATGCCACGAAACGGCCCTGGTTTATCGACGCTATGGCGCATCCCGATACGGCGGCGATCACCGATCCCCATGTGGACACGCAAACCGAGAGGCTCTGCATTACCCCGGCGTACACGGTGAGAGATGAGGCGGGGAGCATAACGGGAGTTATCGCTGTTGACGTGTTTATGGGTGTGTTGAACGACATTGTGCCGCAAAGAAAGATAACTGGGGACGGCAGCACGGCGCTTACCAACGGCAAGGGTCTGTTCATCGTCCATGAGAACCGCGAATACATCATGAGGGAAAATGTCTTTGATCACCATAACGGCCTGGGCCGGGAGGAGATTCTGTCCGCCGAGGTTACCGTCTCTTTTCACGGAGATACCTATATTTGTTCCTCCTCCGTATCGGGAACAGACTGGATTCTGCTTTCCAAAGGTTCCATGGATACCTTGCGGGTGGATTCCCGCGCCATTCTTTTGTTTGTGGTTGTTATTGTTGCGGTGTTGTCGGTTTTTTCCTGTGTTGTAGCCGTCATTTTTAGTCACGCGCTGACGACTCCCTTCAAAAATCTGGTAAATTCTTGTAACGTTATTGTTGCGGGTGATATGACGGTTACGACTCCTGACTATGCGTCAAAAGAGGCTTCCGACCTTTCTAGGAGTTTTAATACCTTTGCCGCCGGGATCAGCGCGTTGGTTAAACGGATCAAGGATTCCTCGCAGGGGATCAGCAAAGTGGCGGACGATCTTTCCCAGTCTGTCAAGATAACGCGGGAAACCGCCGCCACGGTAAAGGACGCGGTAACATCAATCCGGGAGGGCATAAGCCGGGAAAACGAATCGATCGCCTGCAATGAATCTTCGGTAACTCTAGTGATGGACGAGATTGAGCTTCTTGACAGCAAGATACGGGAGCAAAGCAGTCAGATCGGCGGGGCGGTTCAGGCGATAGAGGAACTGACGGCGAGTATTCAGTCTATTGAAGTAAGCACGGTAAACGCCAACGACCATATCAAGGAGCTGGTTCACTCATCGCTGGGGAAAAAGAAGCGTCTTTCTGAAACCACCGCCTCTGCCAAGCTGGTTGAAGAGGAATCTCTGGCTCTGGCGGAGATGAACAAGGTGATTTCCGATGTGGCAACCCAGACAAACCTGCTGTCGATGAACGCCGCAATCGAGGCCGCCCTTGCGAGGGAAGCGGGAAAAGAGTTTGCCGTGGTTGCTCAGGAAATCCACAAACTGACGGAGACTACTTCCCAGCAGGCAAAAAGCTCCGAGGCCGCCTTGTTGTCGGTGCAGAAGCGGATCAAGGAAATTGCCGAAGCCTCTTCCCATGTGGAACAGTCCTTTGACGGCATGATCGAGATGACCCGCGAGGTTGAAAAGATCTCAGGCGATCTGAAAACCGCTGCCGGCGAACAGGAAATCGGTTCCCGGCAGATACTGGATTCTATCGCTGCCCTCAACATCATTACTCGTGATGTGGAAAACGGGGCGGCAGCTATGAAAACCAGCACCGCCGAGGCGGTTGAAGCCTGCCGGGATCTTACGGCACTGAGCCGGGGCGTGAACGACAAAAGATCGCGGTACAAAGAAGGCGCCCGATCCCTGAGCGCCAATGCCGAGCTGGTTGTTGTGGCGGTGGATCAGGCCAAGACCAGTGTCCGCAAACCGGAAGATTCGATAAGCCCCTTCAAGGTGCGGAGGGCCCCTATGGGGAATTGAAAACGGATAATTGAAGATGACCGGATTGGTTGGGGAAAACATCCCACATGCGTTTACTTACCAAAGTTTTAAACACGAGAAAACGGCTTCCGGCGCTTTACAGGCTGCTTGTCCCTAAGTAAACGCATATGGGCGGGAAACCCCCGCAGAGGGGGTAGCGGAGGGCTCAAGACCGGAGTGTGGGGAGACTTCCCCCTCCTTTTTTATCTTTTCAAGGGGTCCTGAAACAGACTTTATGATTTTAGCGGTGCATTTTCATTTTGAAATCGGAATTGTTGGTTTACCCTGGCGATTCCTTGACAACGTGAAGCAGTCAGTGTATCTTGGAATAGAAAAAAATGACGATTTGGCATGAAAAAAATGACTTCGGCTTTTTTCTCCCGTTTCGTTGCTGGGAAACGATGTTGCCCAAATTTATTTCCCCGCTTCATTGGCACGAGTGTTACGAGATCTTTCTCGTTCTTGAGGAAAAAGTCAATGTGATAATAGACGGACGGACTTTGGATGTTTATCGTGACGACATTGTGTCCATAAATCCGCGCCAGCCGCACAGTTTTCCCCAATCGGAGACCGGGACACGGCTTATGTTTTTCCAGTTTGAAACGGGTGTTTTTTCAAAAAATTTGTGGATTGCGGACGAGGTGGTTTTTTCCCGAAAACCCGTTTTGCGCGGTGATGGGTGCCCGGAACAGGATGCTTCAGACGAAGTGTTGTATGCACATGCCTGCGGGCTCCTTGCCGATATGTTTACCGAATACCGGGAACGGAAAAAGGGGGATCGCCTTGCCATCAAGGCGGATTTTTATCGGATGGCTCTCGCCTATCTTAGGAACGGTACGCCGGAAAATGGCAGCCTGCGGATGTCTCTGTCTGCTGTGCAACAAGAGGCCGCTTTTGTGACGGATCGGCATCTCGAACAGGTCTACCAGCTTATTTTTAAAAATTTCGACCATGTCTCCAGCTGTGCCGCTAATCCTGACAAGGCGTTTGAGATGCTGACCTATCTCCTTGATGAACAGTTCGAAAGACCGCATCGCCGCGAGTTGCATCCCGCCGCTCAAAGACGTTGTCATAACAGACCCGCTGATAAAGCAGGTTTTCGATGCAATCTTGGCTGCGCCGGACGTGCAACTCTGGTACGACCAGTTCCTGACTCCCGAAGTGTCGGCTGTAATGTTAAGTGCCTCCCAAGAACTTTTCGGGCTGTCGATCACGCCGTGGGAATTTGTCAAACGATGGGCAGACGCGCAAAAGACCGCTCTCAAATAGGAGGACATTGATGATGGCTTTAGTTTCCAATCCGGTGCTGCCCGGATTTCACCCGGATCCCTCTATTATACGGGTCGGCGATACCTACTATCTTGCCAACTCGACGTTTGAATGGTATCCGGGCGTTGAGCTTCACCGTTCCAAAGACCTTGCCAACTGGGAACCGCTTCCTTCTCCGCTTTCGGAGAAACGACTCCTGGATATGGCGGGGAACCCGGCTTCCTGCGGCATCTGGGCACCTTGCCTGAGTTACGACAAAGGGCTGTTTTGGCTTATTTATACCAATGTGCGAAGCTGGAATGCCGGGCCGTGGAAGGATGCGCCGAATTTTCTTACCACCGCGCCTTCGATCGAAGGCCCCTGGTCCGATCCGGTTTTTCTCAACGCTTCCGGGTTTGACCCGTCTTTCTTTCACGATGATGACGGTAGGAAATGGCTGGTCAACATGGAGTGGGATTACCGTAAGAAAGACCCGCCCGGCCCATTTACCGGCATTCTATTACAGGAATACAGCCCCGCCGAAAAGCGGCTGACCGGAGATGCGTGGAAAATTTTTACCGGTACGGAGTTAAAACGTACAGAAGGGCCGCACCTCTACAAGCGGAACGGGTGGTACTATCTCTTGGTTGCGGAAGGGGGAACCCAGTACGGACACGCGGCATCCGTCGCCCGTTCCCGTTCCATCGAAGGCCCCTACGAAGTCCATCCGGCGAATCCGCTACTCACGTCGTACAATTGGCCCGGCCATCCCCTGCAAAAAGCGGGGCACGCGAGTTGGTGCGAAACGCCGGACGGCCGAACCTACCTTGCCTTCCTCTGCGGGCGGCCCCTCTCTGGAACCCGGAACTGCGTACTGGGCCGGGAGACCGGCATCGCGGAACTTGACTGGCGGGACGGCTGGCCCTACCTGAAATACGCCCCGGAAACCCGGCAGAAAGACGAGGAACTGTGGGGCGCGTCGATTCCGAACTATCCGCCTCTTGCCTTTGAACCTCCCGTTCCCCTTGCTTCTCCGCCTGAGCCGTACTCAAAGGCCAAACGCTATGTTTTTGACGGAGGCTCACTTGACTTGGACTTCAAGACCCTCCGCAATCCTGCGTACCCGGCAATGTATTCACTTACGGCACGTGCGGGTTTTCTCAGGCTGCGAGGCGGGCAGTCGCCGGTTTCTCTCTTTCAGCAGACCCTGCTTGCCCGGCGGCAGACGGACTTCTCGTTCAGTGCCGAAACTTATATGGAATTCGCGCCAAAGAGTTTTCAAGAACTGGCCGGGCTCTGCTGGCGTTACGATGAAAACAACCAGTACCTTCTTGCCGTCTCTCATGATGAGCGGAAGGGCCGGGTTCTTTCCGTGCAGACCATGATCGGCGAGGAGTATTCAAAAACAGAAGACACGGACGCGAACAGCACCGACAATGGAAGCGGCGGCGATAGCCACTGCCTCCATTGTCGCGGCATCTGGCTGGGACTCACGGTGCGGGAACACACGGGCCGCTTCCGGTATTCCCTTGACGGCAAGACATGGGTTGTTCTGCGCCCGGTTCTGGATGCCGCCGTGCTTTCCGACGAGTATTTTTGTGAAGGCTTTACCGGCGCGTTTATCGGCATATTCTGCGCCGATACCGCCCGCTACGCCGCCTGCGCGGATTTTGCGTATTTTGCCTACACGCCGGAAAATGGCGAGCTAGCCGAATCGGAAGGCACACCAAACGCTAAAAAAGGAGCAATCCCATGAGCCAGAACAATTCACTCAAACAGGCGCGGGAACGAGCCGTGAATATCACTGCGGCGGTGTGCCTCGCGCCCGCCATTTTGTTTCTTGTTATTTTTATCGCCTACCCCATCGTGGATTCCTTCGTGATGAGCCGGTAAAGTGGAACGGCTTAAGCCCGAACCGCGAATCCGTAGGGTTGGCGAATTGGGCGGAACTCGTCAAAGACCGGTATTTCTGGCAAGCCTTTCGGAACAACATCGTGGTGATGTTTATCTCTCTTGCCACCCAAGGGGTACTGGCTATCGCCCTTGCCATCTTCCTCGACATCACCGGCAAGAAGGGCCTCATCTTCAAGATCGCCTGGTTTTGCCCTCCCTGATTTTTCTGTGGCCACCGGTATCCTCTTCAAGTTCGCCCTAGATGCCAACTTCGGGATATTCGGCTCGATCTCCCGTCTCCTTGGAGGATGGGGGGTGGGCCAACGTTGACCTTCTGGGCAACCCCAACCGGGTACTTTTCGCGGTAATGGGCGGGGTAAGCTGTCAGTACACGCCCTTCTACATGATCCTTTACCTTGCCGCTTACGGCACGATCCCTGTGGGACGGGTGCAACTTCTTTTTCGGGGCGCTTAGGCGGCGAGGATGAAGTCGCGGACCGAGGGACCCCAGAGACCGCTCTCCTCTTTGGATTTAAGCGTCAGCATATAGCGGAACCATAGGTTCCGGTGGCATTCGTTTCGTTCCACATCATCCCCGCCTGCTTGCATCGCTTTTGCACGACCGTCTTATTCGCGCTCTCTGTCGGCCCTGAACCGATGTAGTACCCCAACCGTTTGTATTCCGCATAATCCACCTTGTTCCGGTTTGGACCTTACCCCAACCGGCAGACACAAAGACAAGCGGGAATTATAACAGGTGAGGAGAAGAAGATGGGAAAGCAAGACAAAGCACGGCGGGTGCACACCACGGAATTTAAAGCAGAGGCGGCAGCCCTGGCCGGGAAACACGGGAAACCGGCGCGTCAAATCGCGCTGGATTTGGGCATCAACGAGAACCGGCTGTACCGGTGGATACAGCGGGCACGGGAAGCGGCAGGCACCGGACTGCCGCCGTTTCCCGGACGTCCCTCCGGACGCAGGAGCCGCGTCCCCACGGACGAAGGAGGCGCGTCCCCACGGACGAAGGAGGCGCGTCCCCACGGACGAAGGAGGCGCGTCCCCACGGACGAAGGAGCCGCGTCCCTACGGACGAAGGAGGCGCGTCCCTACGGACGAAGGAGGCGCGTCCCTACGGACGAAGGAGGCGCGTCCCTACGGACGAAGGAGGCGC
>JAIRNN010000006.1 GCA_031257995.1 Spirochaetaceae bacterium
GGGACTTCAGCGGAATGTCAACAAGGCTGTCCTCCGCTTACGCCAACGGCTTGCTCAAACAAACCGTGTCAAAACGCAGGAACAGCTATAGCTTTCGGTAACATTTTCTAAATGAGGCAGCCACGCCTTTCGGTAACATTTCAAAATGAGGCAACTCGTGAGGGTTGTGCGGAAGGAGTTAACCGCGAAGACGAAGGCGGTTAGTAAACCGCTGAGGCGAATCAGGATAGAGGCGTGCCGGCTTGATAACCCCTCGTCTTTACAGGCACTATTGGATACCGGCAAAACAGACGTTAGAACGCACAACTGCCTGGAAAAACCTTCATAGCATATATGGCACTATCCGTGGTTAACCGTGATCCGGCGTTCATCTACGGTGAACCGTGATGCTTCCATTGTTACGCGCAATCATCCGTAGATAAACGGCACGGCGGGGCCTTCGATACTGCAGTTTTCAAAACGGGGATTGTCCGCATTGAGCATACGAAAGGCTTTGGTGTTCACCTCCGGGATTCCGAAATACATATCGGACTCGGCGGCACTCGCCGGACTGGTTTCATCGGTGGAAAAGAAGCAGTCAACGACGCTGAGGCCGCGCACCGGTGATTCAGGCAGTCCCGCGATAAAGCCCGCCGAGGCCCGGCACCCGGCAGCCTGAATGTTCCGCACGGTAACGCCGTGAATTTCAGGCGTTCCTTTTTCAATCGGCCGGGAATCGAGGGAAAACCAGCCGTCTTCCGGGGATGCGCCGCAACGGTAGTACATATTGATGACCAGCGGGCAGAGCGTCCCTTCCATAACGAGGTCGCGGAATTCGAGATCGCGGATAACTCCGCCGCGTCCCCGCCGCGTCTTGATACGGATGCCCCGGTCGGAACCTTTGAACACGCAGTCCGAGACCTTCACGCCGGAAATACCCCCGGCGGTCTCGCTGCCGATAACGATACCGCCATGTCCGTCGCCAACCATACAACGCCTCACCTCAACATTGCTCGTGGGCTTCCCGACCCGCAGACCATCCGGCCCCGATCCCGACTTGAGGGCGATACCGTCGTCGCCGACATTGATCACGCAGTCTTCGATCAACACGCCGTTGCACGAGTCTATATCGATACCGTCAGTGTTCGGCGCGTCGTGGGGATTCTTGATGGTAAGTTCGGACAAGGTAACGTCGCTACAGTAGACCGGATGTACGGTCCAGAACGGCGAATTGGCAAGGGTAACGCCCTCCATCCGCACCCGCTCGCAATCCAGAAACTGCACGAGGGGCGGCCGTAAAAACTGAGACCGCCGCCCCCCGCCACCCCCCGGCTGTCCCTGATACCCCGGATTCAACACGGCGAGATGGCGTTCAAGGGCATTTTCCAGTTCCGCCTCCAGACGGGCCTTCTTTTCCAGCGCATACCGCCACCAGAACGCGCCGTTCCCTTCGATACGGCCTTCTCCGGTTATGGTAACCCCGGACTGTCCTCTGCTGAAGATACAAGGGTGCATCGCGTAACATTCGATCCCCTCCCAGCGCGTCCACTCAGGCGTATACTGCTCCATTTCCGGAATAAAAGAGAGCGCCGCTCCCTTCTCCAGTGCGAGCGTTGTCCCTGAAAAAAGCTCGATCGGTCCGGTATTCCACACTCCCGGCCCCAAGACAAGCGTCCCGCCACCCGCCGCCCGCAACGCCTCGAACGCCGCCTTGAAAGCCGCGCCGTTATCCGGCGCGCCCGCAGCCCCGCCAAAATCGGTTAAATCTGTTAATCGAGACAATCGATACATCGCACGGAAAGCCTACCACATCCCGCAAAGCCGCGCCATTCACAAGACCGCCGCCTTTTTGGACTATTCCGTGCTGTTTTGTTGCCGTACCATCTGGTTAATGTTAGGCAGGGGGAGACTTTCCCCCACCTAAATAGTTACAAATCTTCATTGATATGACGGTTCGAGGCTGCTGTCCATCATACCGTCAACATCGGGATATTTGCAATGATTTTGCTGTTTTTAGCAATGGTGTTTTCGCCGTTTCCGGGGGATACTGAATCAATCATTTGTTTTAGGAGGAATGATATGAAAAAGAGTCTTTTAATCGTAACCGCGCTGTTGTTCCCGGCTCTGGCCTTTGCCGGAGGGACAAAGCAACCCGCCGCAACCGACAACTATATGCGGCTTACGTGGTGGGGCAACACGGTCCGGGACGAGCAGACGGCAAAAGTCGCCGATCTGTTCAAAAGCAAAAATCCCGGCGTAACCATCGACCTGGAGGCTACCGGCTGGGGCGGCTACTGGGACAAGGTGAACACCCAGGCGGCATCCGGTTCCGCGCCCGATCTTATGCAGCAGGACTATCTCTACATCGGGCAATGGGCCAACCGGGGCCAGTTGCTCGATCTCACGCCCTACGTTCAGGATGGGACAATCGACGTTTCCAACATCCCCGATTCCGTCGTGGCAAGCGGGAAAATTGGCGGAAAACTCTACGGGATTCCACTGGGAACAACGATTTACTGTATGGCGGTAGACCGGGCGATTCTGGAGAAGGCGGGAATTGAGCAATTCGATTCGACGACCTGGACATGGCGGGATTTTGAACGGATCGCCGAAACGGTGTATCAAAAGACGGGCGTTCAGACCGCGCCCTTTGGTGGCGGCGACGCTTTTCCTGATGCGGAAAACTATGTGCGTCAGAGCGGTGTTCCCTTTTACGCCCCGGACGGGAAAAAATTGGGCTTTAGCGATCCGGCCCTTCTGAAAGATTTCTGGGACATGGAACTCAGGCTCCTGGACAAGGGGGTGCTGATTCCTCCCAGCGAAGCCTTTGTGCAGAGCAGTATGGAAGAAAGCCCCCTGGCAAAAGGACGCTCCTGGGCGATGGCACTCTGGAATACGCAGGTTGTAGCGATGGTGGACGCTGCGGGCCGCCCCCTTGAGCTGGTCTTTACCCCGCGCATTGCGACCGGAGGATACAAACGGCCCGGCGCGTTTCTCAAGCCTTCCATGTTTTTTTCGATAACGGCCAAGTCGGAAAGCCCCGCGCTTGCAGCGCAATTCCTCAACTTCTTCTTAAACGACGCGGCGGCAAACGACATCATCGGGGGTGAGCGGGGTGTGCCGGTTGTCGCGCCGATACGTGATTCGCTGAGCGGCAAGATCGGCGCGTCCCAAAAGACCGCATTCGCCATTCTTTCGGAGGCCGTCGCAAAGGGCTATGTAAGTGCCGTTGACCCGCCCTATCCCGCGAAATCCGGGGAAGTGAACACCCTGCTCAGGGACATTACGGTACAGGTACTCAACAAGTCGGTGAGTTCCGCCGAAGGCGCCTCGCGCTTTATCACAAGGGCCAACCAGATTTTGGCCGAGTAAGCGCGGACGACACGTTAAACACGGGGCAAAGATGAACGTAAACAGCAGCCATATTTACACGGCGAAACGGAGACAGTTGAACGAAAACGTGGCGGGATTCGCTTTTATAAGCCCTTGGCTTATCGGGTTTCTTGCCTTCACCATCCTGCCGATGTCTTTTTCACTTTACTATTCGTTTACCGAATACGACATCCTCGGTTTCCCGCTGTTTAACGGCCTGCGTAACTTTAACCGGATGCTGGGGGACGAGCTATTTTGGAAGTCGCTATCCGTTACCTTTTTCTACGCCTTTGTGTCCGTCCCCCTCCGCCTCGCCTTCGCGTTCTTCATCGCCCTGCTGTTTAAGCGGGCTTCAAACCTCGTGCGGTTCTATCAGGCGGTCTACTACCTTCCCTCGATTGTCGGCGGAAGCATCGCCGTCGCCGTTATGTGGCGGCGGCTTTTCATGGCGGACGGCGCGTTAAACGCCGTGCTTCAGGCTGTTGGCATCAACAGCACGGTAAGCTGGATCGGCCTCCCCTCAACCGCCATCTGGACACTCATCATTCTCGCGGTATGGCAGTTTGGTTCGTCGATGCTGATCTTCCTTGCCGGGCTCCGCCAGATTCCGGCGGCCTATTACGAGGCGGCGCAGATTGACGGGGCAAACGCCTTCCGCCGTTTTTTAAGCGTTACCCTGCCGCAGATGACACCGATTATCTTTTTTAACCTTATCATGCAGTTGATAAACGGCTTTACCGTGTTTACCCAGGCGTTTGTCGTGTCGGGCGGGAACGGCGACCCCCAAAACGCGACTCTCGTCTACGCCCTCTACCTCTACCAGCGGGCGTTCAAGTATTACAACATGGGCTACAGTTCCGCGATGGCCTGGGTGCTGGTACTCATCATCGCGGTATTCACCGGTATCATCTTCAAGACATCCGACCGATGGGTGTACTACGAATCATAGGGGGCCATTATGACCAACAGAACAAAACGTACCGTCAAACACATAACCGGGGAAACGGCGTTCCACATCACCGCCGTGGTTCTGGGCTTTCTCATGCTCTATCCGATACTCTGGATGGTTTCCAATTCGTTCAAGACAACGCGGGAGATCTTTAACAGCTTTTCGCTTATTCCCGATACGTTTAATGTTGACAACTATATCCGAGGCTGGCAGTACAACGGCTCAATCTCGTTCGGCGTGTTTTTCAAGAATTCGTTTTTGTATACGTCCGTCTCGACCCTGGGCGCGGTGCTGGCCTCCGCGTCGGTGGCCTATGGGTTTGCCCGGATCCGCTTTTGGGGAAATAAAATCCTTTACGGCATCATGTTCTTGACCCTTATGCTCCCCTATCAGGTCATCATGGTTCCCCAGTTCATCATCTTTCAGAAAATCGGCTGGGTGAACACCTTCCTGCCGCTCATCGTCCCGCAGTTCGGGGGCCAAGCGTTCTTCATCTTCCTCATGGTTCAGTTCATTCGGGGCATCCCCAAAGAGCTCGACCAGTCGGCGATGATCGACGGCTGCAGCAAGTTTTCTCTATTTATCCGCATTATCTTTCCCCTGATAACCCCGGCCCTCATCACGTCCGCCATTTTCAGTTTCTACTGGCGCTGGGACGATTTCCTCGGCCCCCTCCTGTACCTGAACCGCCCCCGGAATTTCACCGTGTCTCTGGCTCTGCGTATGTTCGCCGACCCGGCAACATCAACCGACTGGGGTGCGATATTTGCCATGGGGACCCTCTCGCTTATCCCGGTGTTCCTCATCTTTGTCGTGTTCCAGAAATACATCGTGGAAGGCATGGTCACGACCGGAATCAAGGGATAAGCAAGAGAAATGTTTTTTACCTCTCATTTGATTAAAGGGCAAGCGTCATGTTTCCGCGTGTTTTCGGCAGAGGAAAACGGGTAGTGGGTGAAAGTGTTGTTCACCTGTTTCTTCTCACTATAATTCGTTTACTGAACATACTTTATCACGATCTTTACCGAGAACCCCACATCTTTCACCCACGACCGGCCATTCACTGACCTTGTCCGACGGGACGATGCCGAAAAAGGCTTTGTAGGCCCGGTAAAAGTTCGAATAATCGTTGAACCCTGCCTTGTATGCCGCTTCCTCGGCGGTAGTGCCTTTCCGTATCTCCTGCCGGGCCATGACCAGACGCTTTATCCGCACATATTGATGTATCGTGGTACCCGTTTCCCGGTGGAAAACGACGTTCAGATGATTCTTGCTGATATAAAACTCCCTGGCAAGCCGGTCCAGCGAGACGGGTTCGCGCAAATTCCTGTTCAAATACTGTAGGACAGCTTGAATCCGCTCGTTCTTGGGCGCGGTACAGACCATGTTTTCCAGATGGAGCTGGTAAATATGGGTAAGCAACGAAATAGTGCGGTGTTTGATCGCCGCCTTTTGCAGCGGTTCGTCCATATCCTTGCAGTCAAGCACCGACTGAACCAAAAACCCAATCCGGCGCACGGACACCTCAGGATAATATAAAAGCGGCGCGTGAAACAGTTCCAGCAAGAGGGAACGCTCCGCATCGTCTAGCAATTCGGGCACAAAATGAACGGAAATCCGCCTGTGGGGACGGGTCGACTGGATGGTAACCTCGTGAACGCTGTTGGGCGGAATCAAGAGCAGACTTTCCGGGGTCATAACATAACGGCGGCCTTCAATCCGGCGTTCTACATCTCCGCAGATAAAATAGTAAAGCTCGTATTCCGCATGACAATGTATATCGGAATACACTTCATTACTCTCTTGAGACCAGACATAGAGCAAATCCGTTGTCAGAATATCCCTTTTGATCATTTTTATTTCCTCTTTCTCTGCTTCCTCTATCGGTTCATTATACTGCCAAGATCGGGAGATTTGCAATAATTTTGCTGTTTTTTGCAATGGTGTTTCGGGAAGATATGAACCTATCATTTGTTTTAGGAAAAACCAAAATGTCATCTTATTTTACATTGAACCTGAACACCGGGATACTGTTTGACTATGAGGCCGATAAATCCGCATCTCACGCCGCGTCTATCCTGCGGCGGGATATGGAAAAGTCTCTGGAAGCGTCGCGGGCGCAGGGTAACGCCATTCGCATTGTGATGCGTGAGGGTGAAACCCCCGAAGAGGGTTGGGTCATCGAGGTTACGCCCGATGCGATGACGGTGCGCTGTGCCGACAGCCTGGGCTGTGTCTACGCCCTGCTCTTTATCAGCGAGCGGTTTCTGGGGGTTGCGCCTTTTTGGTATTGGAACGATCAGGTGTTTACCCGGCGGCCTTTCGCGACGTTTCCCACAGGGGTTTACCGTTCGCCTCGCTATGCCGTCCGTTTCCGGGGCTGGTATGTCAATGACGAGGTGCTCATCGAAAACTGGACGGCGGAACCGGCGAACACGGAACACTGGCGCATGGTATTTGAGGCCCTGTTGCGCTGTGGCGGCAATATGGTCATCCCCGGTACCGATGACAACAGCAAAAAATACCGCCGTCTGGCAGCGGACATGGGCTTGTGGATTACCCACCACCACTCCGAGCCCTTGGGAGCGGAGATGTTTGCGCGGGCCTATCCCGGCGAGACTCCCTCTTACACGGAAAATCGTGCTCTTTTCGAACGGCTTTGGGAACAGGCGGTGCGGACGGCACTCGGCCGGGAAAACAGCCGGGTGATATGGGGCTTGGGGTTCCGGGGTCAGGGGGATTATCCCTTTTGGGAAAACGACCCCGGCTATGACACGGCGGCGCGGCGCGGCGAGCTTATCAGTACCGTGATGAATCGGCAGTACGAGATTCTGAAACGTTATGTGGATAACCCGGTATGCTGTGTCAATTTATACGGCGAGGTTATGGAACTTTACCGGGAGAGGACTGTGACTTTTCCGCCCGGGGCGATTAAGGTCTGGGCCGACAACGGCTACGGGCGCATGGTATCCCGAAGGCAGGGCAACCACAACCCACGTATTCCCGCGCTGCCCGCCGCCGAAGATGCGGGGCCCCACGGCATTTACTACCACTGCTCGTTTCACGATTTGCAGGCTTCCAACCACCTTACGATGTCGCCCAACCCGGCGGAGTTTCTGGCGGCAGAACTAGGGCGGGCTTTGGAAGCGGGGGCGGGGGAGTACTGGATCGTGAACAGCGGAAGTGTTAAGCCCCACGTCCACACTCTGGCCCTGGTAAGCGCGTTGTGGGAGGCCGGCAAGGTTGACGTGAACGCCTGGCGGCTTCGTTATGCGGAAACCTACTATGGCGGTCACTGCGGAGGCCAAGAGGCCGTTGCCGCCCTCTTTGACGGATACGCCGACTGCGCGGCGCGGTACGGCCCCCACGAGGATGACCGCGCCGGGGAACAGATATGGCATCATCCGGTGCGGGAACTTCTTTGCCGCTGGATGGCGGGAGATACGGAACACTGCGTGGAGAGCGTTGTGTGGCTCGCGGAAACCGCGCCTCTTCACGAACAGGCGAAACGGCTGGAGGAAATCGCCCGTGAGACCCTTCCCACATGGGATGCCTTTTGCAATAAATGCGCGGCACTGCTGCCTGATTTGGACGAAGGGAGCAGCCGCCTTTTCAGCGACAGCCTCTATTTGCAGGCGCGTTTACAGCGGAGCGGGGCGGCGGGAACGCTTGCCTTCTGTGAAAGCCTTGCCGCATACCGGAAAGGCGATCTGGTTACGGCGTTCCGCTTGGCGTACAAATCGCGGGACTGTTACCGGGAAGGTGTGGACGCGCTTTTGGCGGCGGAACACGGCAAATGGGCAGGCTATTACGACGGGGACTGCCTTACCGATGTCCGCCTCACCGTTTTCTGCATGGACGCGCTGGTTTTCTGGCTGCGCGTACTGGGCGATGGGCCTGATTTCCACAAATGGGAACGGGAGTTTCTGTCTCCGGCTTCCGAAAAGCAGGTGATGCTTCTCAGCAGCAAGAAAAGGCCGTTGGACAACGGGGAGTTGGCTTTCTCCCTACGGGGGAATTGATAATCGATAATTGGAAATGGATAATGGCGGGACTCCTCTATGGCCTAATGGCGGTAAAATATCTGCGGGCCTGATAAGCGAAGTTAGGGCACTTTACATTAATTGTTTTTTATAACTCATGTTACGCAAAAGCGCCATTATCTTCCATGTTAAAGGCAGAAAGTAATTCCATTGCCCGCTTCAGTGAAGCAAGGTAAATTTGTGATTTTACCGCAACATGATTGTATCCGC
>JAIRNN010000122.1 GCA_031257995.1 Spirochaetaceae bacterium
CAGCGCTTTCGCCTCCGGCAGCCGGAACAAGGGCTCCTCGATATTAACCGCCGTCCGCACCTCGTACCATACATGCTCGGCCAATTCACGTTTAGATCGCATATAGTATGCCTCCGTACACTATATATGCGGTTGCCAGCCGTTCTGCTTTAATCCGGCACGAAAAAAGAGCGAAAAAGGCGAAAAAATCGTGGTTTTTTCAATTGAGCCTGTTCTAAAACTCGTTTGTATTTGGGGCAGTTCTGTCAGTTGACAAAGAGGTAAGGAATTAACCGCGAAGGCGGTTAGTAAACCGCTGAGGCGAATAAGGATAGAGGCGCGCAGATTTGACAGCCGGTTGGCTTTACAAGCAGTCTTGAAGGCGGCTTTCTGTGAAAACTGACGAAACAGGCGGATTGGCGGTAAAAGGCGCGGCTGCCGGTAAAGATCTTCAGCGCCTTCAGTACCGCTGTGCCGAAGCTGGTATCCAAGCGCCGCCTTTATTGGCGCCGCGCCATGCTGCATAACCGCGCTAACGCCCCCAGCACAACCTACGGTTGCGCCTGTTTCGAGCGCGGCAAATGGATGTCTTTGCGGTTAAATTTTCTTGAAGGTTCGCTGTAAATATGGTTGTTCTCAGATTCGCTTGAGGTTTTGGAACAGGCTCAATGGATTATGGAAAATCACGGTAATTATCCATTTCCCATTCCCCCAAAGGGGGAACACCCCCGGTATTTATCACGGCTGTGATGAATGCCAGGGCATTGCGGGGTGTCCCCCACATTATGTATTACGCGCCTCTTTCTTGACAGGAACCCCGTGCCGTGGCAGGATCGCGAGGCTGGAATGATTACAATTACTGAAATTGAAACAAAAAGTATACTGACAAAAACCGCGCTGCCCAGCGGAGATTTTGTCGCAAATCCTTATGTTGGCTGTCCGCACAAGTGTATGTACTGTTACGCGGATTTTATGAGACGGTTTACCAATCACGGGGAAAAGCGGGGCGATTTTCTGGACGTGAAAAGATGCGATAAAAAGATAAATGTCGATATGCGAGACAAGACGATAATCCTGAGTTCCGTTACCGATGCCTACAACCCGTTTGAACAGAAGTTCAAGGTCACGCGGGAATTGTTGAAACAGTTTGTTCATTCTCAGGTGAAGATTGACATACTGACAAAATCCGCCCTCGTTCTCCGGGATCGGGACCTGTTTAGGCAAATACCCGGCATCAGGATTGGCATATCGCTGAATACGCTGGACGACACTATCCGAAAGACGCTCGAACCCTATGCGTCAAGCGTGAATAAGAGGATACACGGTAAAGACGCTGCATGACGGGGGGTTTGACACCTATATATTCGTGTCGCCCCTCTTTCCCGGCATCACGGATTTTAAAGAGATCGTGGACACGTGCAAAGACTATACCGGGGCGTTTTATTTTGAAAATTTGAATCTGCGCGGGGGATACCGCCAGAATGTATTGAACTATATCCGTGATAATCACCGGCATCTGGCGCGGTTATACGAAGCAATATACCAGTGGGGCGATGGAACCTATTGGGAAATATTGGAAAAAGACATAGACACCTATTGCCAAAAAGAAAACGTAACACATGGCTCCTATTTTTACCACGAAAAGATCAAGAAAAAGTAATGGGGAAGTCTCCCCCTCGCTCCAGACCTTCGGTCTTACGCTACCCCCTCTGCGCCCCCGGCCTTCATCACGGCTTTAATCACAGGAGACCGCAGATTACACAGATTACTTAACTTGCTGACAGTGCTTTTCTTCCCCCGTAGGGGGAACCGCCGCCCTCTCCCTGTACGCCGCGCCCAAGAAAAGCCCCTGCGGGGCTTAGCTTAGCATGACTTGGCCGCCGGTAACGGGGAGGGCTTGGCCTGTTTCGTAGACTTGGTCGACGAGGTAATAGATGGATCGGAGCACGTCGGGGCCTTCGCAGCCTCGGCCCATCGGCACTTTGGCCTCGTAGAACGCTTTCACGTCTTCCACCGTTTTCGCGCCGGGGACTTTGCCGGTTCTGAGGTACTGAGCAAAGAGCCCTTTTTCCGGGTCCGACCAGAGCGGGCCGTCAAAGAAGTTGCCGGGGCAGACTGCGTTGACCTTGATGTGGTAATCAACAAGCTCTTTGGCGAAGCTCTGCACGAGGCCGATGCCGCCAAACTTGCTGCCCGCGTATGCGCCGTTCTTGTTCGAGCCTTCGAGCCCGGATTTCGAGTTTATCTGGATGATGTCTGTCGGCCACGGGGACGAGGACGCGCCGAGAAACTGCCGCCTCATCAAGAGGCCCGCGTGTTTGGTGACGATGGCGAAGCCCGTGTAGTTAATGCCGGTTACGAACTTGAAGGTGTCGATGTCCTGTTCGAGGATCGGCTGGGCGCGGAGAACCCCGGCATTGCTCACGCAGAGGTCAAGGCCGCCCGTGGTGAGCGCGACCTTTTCAAACATCGCCGCGACAGACGCTTCGTCCCCGACGTTGACCTCGACCGCGAAGGCAACGGGGCTCCTCCGACGCTGGTCGTTGAGCTTTTCGGCCAAGTCTTGTGCGCCGGCGAGGTTGAGGTCGGCAATAAAGACAATCGCGCCCCCTTCGCAGAGCCCGCGTACGATCTCCTCGCCGAAACCCTGCGCCCCGCCCGTTACCAGGCAAACGCGGTTCCTCATCGTCCATGATCGGACATTCGGGATAATTTCTAGGCCAATGCTGGGCGGAAAGTACACGCTGCCGCCCCTTTCAAGCCAATCGAGAGCAGAAAATTCCTCGCCGATCATAAACGGGATCGTCCGTCCGCCCACATTCAGCGTTACCCTGCACGGTATTTTTTCGGTCTCGGCAACCGCTTTGGTAATGATAGCGGCGGCGGCCTTCTCGTCTTCATCCCCGGACAGCGTGACGACCGTACCATCGAGTGCTTCCGGAGCCTGTGCGACAACGCAGGGCCTCCCCAGCCGCGCGATAACCGCCCCCCGCACGAACGGCGCGTAAAAAGCAACTTTATCCATACAATCCTCCTATCTTTTGATCTTATTTATTCATACATCAGGCGCATCTCGTTCCATATTTTTGAGGCTGTTTCAAAACCCGCAACGGATATTAGAACAACCGCATTTACAGCAAATCTTCATAAAAATTTAACCGCAAAGGCATCCATTTGCCACGCCCGAAACAGGCACAACCGCAGGTTGTGCTAGGGGCGTTAGTGCGGTTATGCAACATGGTGCGGTGCCAATAAAGGCGGCACTTGGATACCAGCTTCGGCACCGCGGCGCTGAAGGTTTCCCCCGACAAACTTCGCACACTACCCTCAATTCTTCTATTTTGCAAGCCTTCTGTGAAGGCCGTGTTCAATAGCGCCTGTAAAGCCGAGGGGCTATCAAACCGGCAAAAGCCATCCTTATTCGCCTTCGCGGTTAATTCCTTACCTCTTTGTCAACTGGCAGAAATACCCTCATACAAATGAGTTTTGAAACAGACTCCTTTGTAAAAACAAGCGGCCATTTGTTCAAAGTCGTCCTGAATAGCCACCGCTACCATCTGACCGGTATTCCTTTGCTTTCCGCATATCGTTTGATCACGGGGATCGTCGTCTCCCCGAAGTGCAGCATAGACGCGACCAAGGCCGCATCCGCCTCACACACGCCGCCCTTCTTGCGGGGAATGAGCACGGCGACGATCTGATCGAGGCTGCCCGCGCCGCCTGAGGCGATCACCGGCACGGGAACTGCGTCAAGCATGGCCCGCGTGAGTTCCCCGTCGTAGCCTGAGCCGGTGCCGTCCGCGTCAATCGAGTTGAGGAGTACCTCGCCCGCCCCGCGCTTCACCGCCTCCACGGCCCAAGCCACCGCGTCAACGCCCGTATCGTCCCGGCCGCCACGGGAAAAAGCATGCCACACCCCGTCTTCCACCCGCGCCGCGTCAACCGACAGCACAACACACTGACTCCCGTAGGCCGCTGCCATCTCCTCCAAAAGCGCGGGCCGCCGCAACGCCGCCGTACAGACCGACACCTTGTCCGCCCCGGCGTTCATCGCCGCCCGCATATCGTCCAGCGTGCGGATGCCGCCGCCCACGCAGAGCGGAATAAACACCTCCCACGCCACCTGCGAAACGATCTCCAGCAGGGTCTCCCGGCTCTTGTAGGACGCGCCGATGTCGAGGAAGGTAAGCTCGTCCGCCCCTTCGTCGTTGTACCGTTTGGCAAGCGCCACCGGATCGCCCGCGTCAACGAGCCCCTTGAACTTGACTCCCTTCACCACCCGTCCGTCATCCACATCAAGGCAGGGAATTATCCGTTTGGCAATCATCGTGGGCTCTCCCCGATCCAGTTTTGCAGAAGCCGTAAGCCCGTTGCCCCCGATTTCTCCGGGTGAAATTGTACGGCGAAGAGGCTGTCCCTTTCCAATGCCGAACAATAAGGGAGATAATAATCGGTAGTCGCGGCAACCGCCCCCTCGTCAAGCGGCGCACAGTAATATGAATGGATATAATAGAAGAAACTTGAGTCGGGAAGCCCGTCAAAGAGGCGGGTCCCCTTCCGCGCCGCCGTTTCGTTCCAGCCGATCTGCGGTACCTTGCGGCCGGGGAACTTCTTCACGCCGCCCTTCACCACCGACAGTCCCGCGACCCCGGGGGCCTCCTCTGACCATTCAAACAAGACCTGCATCCCGATACAGATCCCCAGAAAGGACCGCCCCGCGCCGATCCACGCCTTCAGTCCCGGCGCATACCCCGCCGTTTCCAGCGCGTTCATCGCTGACGCGAAATGCCCGTCTCCGGGAAAAATAATCCGGTCAAACGGCGAGGCGGCAGGGTCAAGCTCCTCATGTCCCCCCACAAAACATGCCTCCACGCCCAGCCGCGAAAGCGCGTTCATCACCGAGCCAAGATTCCCCGCGCCGTAATTCAACACCCCGATCATACCGTCATATTACCACTATCAGCGAACAGTGACCAGTGAGATGCCGAAGATGGTTGCCGATTACAAGATGAGCGGAAAGGGTGTTCTTGTAACTTGCAATGTGTATCTGATGAAGAAGTGGGGGTAGCGGAAGAATTGCGGAGGGCGTGCTTGCGGAGCAAGCATTGACGACCGGAGTAAGTCTGGAGCCAAGGGGAGCCGCGTCGATGACCGCCGCGCAATGACGGATTTCCACCGCTTCGCAGGTAGCGGTGCTTCCCCTTTTGCTTCTTCGGCAACGAAAAACCTGGCCCGACGGCAGAGGAAAAAGAGAGGCCGCCTCTCCGTTATCCTTTTCAGGACAACCTGAGACGAGACAGACTCCAAAAGCAACCGGACTATCTGTTTATGATTGATATAACGCGCTCAAGAACCTTTGCCCGGTCAAGCGGTTTGATGATGAAGCTCTTCGCGCCCATGAGGAGGCACTTTTTGACGACATCTTCTTTGCCGAGAGCGCTTACCATGATGACTTTGGCCTCTTTGTCGATAGCCAAAATCTTTTCGAGCGCGGTTACGCCGTCCATGACCGGCATCGTGATGTCCATTGTTACGAGATCCGGCTTGAGCGATTGGAACTCGGCGACACCTTGGGCCCCGTCGGTGGCAGTACCGGCCACCTCAAATCCTTCTGATTGAAGTATCTGTCCAAGTTGCTTGGCGATAAACACGGAGTCATCCACAATGAGCACTCTATGTTTTGTCCCATCGGATCTTTGTCCGGCGGGAGGCTTGCTGTCACTAGGTAAATCGGGTTTGACTGTCATCTTGTTCTCCTCATATCGTTAAGTCTGTAATATATACCCTCGCAAGATTTATATCAAGTATTTTACACCAACCGCACGATTGTTACAAGAGGATGTTCGCAAACCTGCGAATTCGCAAATCTGCGATCCGACCGCGAATATTCCCGCCACTGTTGATTTTTCATCGCCGCCCACTGCCGCAACACTTCGCCGGATAACACGAAAACTTGATATTATATTCACGATGTATTATACTATCATAACATTAAAGGTTTTGCAATGGCAAAAATATGGGGACGGGTCGTCGTCCTAGTACTGTTAATACTCATTCTTCTCGCCGGGGCTGCGATATGGTTCGATTATCTGGGGGTCATTGACATAAAGACGACTCTTGCGGGGATTTACCGCATCCCGTTTATCGCGAGGATAACCGGCGTTCAGCCCCGTTCACAGGAGCCGTTGCCGCCCGACGCTTTCCTTGATCTCAACGCGGAACGGCTCGCCGTACGGCTTGAGGCACTCGACCTGCGTTCAAGTGAGATGGACAATCAGGAAACCGCGATTGCCGCCCGGCAGGTGGAGCTTGAACAGATGGCCGCCGAGCTTGAGGAACGCCAGCGGATGCTCGACGAGCGGGAAATGTCCTTGGAAGCACGCCGGAACGAGGCCGAATCCTACGACCGCAACATCGACCAGCTTGCCCGCTATCTGAGCGGTATGCCCCCCGATGCCGCAGTCGGTATCCTTAACGATACGGAAGACCAAAAAGCCATCGACATCATCCGCAAAGTCGAGGAAATCGCGCAAGAGTCAGGCACCGCGTCTATCGTCAGCTACTGGTTCTCTCAGATGACCCCCGCCCGCGCCGCCGAACTTCAACGCAAGATGGCCTCAAGACCGTAGTATAGTACTTTATGAAATGCCTATATGCCGGCATTAATCACAGGTTTCATCACAGGGACCCACGGATTGTGCGGATTACACGGATTGGCGCAGATAAACACAGAGATAAAGAGAAATGTTGAGTGAAAAATCCGTGCCCATCTGTCCCCTCTGTGTCGTCTTTTGGCGTCATCTGTGGTTAACCGTGATTTTTTCATGTTTCTTCGGATAGATACCACTCGCATTTGAAATTTATGGCTTTTTTGACTTGCAAAACGATATTTTTTTACCACGCCGCCTGAAAAATTTATTATATTTATAGCATGTTCTTGACGAGAACCCCCGGCCTATTCCTTCGCGTTTGCTTCGGTTTCCCGGCTTGGGACTACCCAACTGCGGCACTTTATGTAATGCGTCCAAAGACCGGATCTTTGGACGGGGTGTCATAAATCAAAAATATTTTTGCGGAGGAGACAATGACGAATTCAGCTATTGCCAAAAACATTATGGAACTCAAGACTGTTGAGCGGAACATCGTTAAAGGCATAGCCAACGGTTTCACAAACAAGGAGATTGCGAAGATACTGGGGCTGAAAACCGGAACGGTCGGCAACTACGTATCGCGCATTCTGCATAAAATCGGCCTCCAGCACAGGACACAGATTGCGATATTCGCACTTCAAAACGGCGGCCGTTCTGAAGCGGAATACAGCCGGTAATTTCAAATGAACCTTTATCACGGGGAACCGCCGGTGAACACAGGCTGCGCCGGGTTTTAACTCACGTTGAGGGTGGGCGCGGCTTCTTTCAGAATTTTGCGGAGGAGGGTGGTGTTGCGGTATGCGGCGGGCGCGTTTCGGTCGAGGAAGCACACGGGACGCAGTCTTTCTAGGATTACAGACAGGGGAGGGCGGACGGTGGGCTTTTTGTGGACGACGAGGATGCCTTCTTCGCCGGTGGGGGCGGGTTCCTCGTCACTGCCGCAGAGCCGCTCGTCGAGCCGTTCGCCGGGGCGGAGGCCAATCGTTTCGATCTTGATGTCCGTGCCTGGTTCGTAGCCGTAGAAACGAATCATCTGTTCGGCGATGTCTTTGATTTTGACACTTTCGCCCATGTCGAGGAGGTAGAGTTCGCCGTTCTTGCCGACACCGCCGGCTTTCAGCACGAGGGAACAGGCTTCGGGGATGGTCATGAACCAGCGGCGCGTATCGGGATGGGTGATGGTAACCGGGCCGCCCTGCTCAATCTGGGTCTGGAAAAGGGGGACGATGGACCCGCGCGAGCCCAGCACGTTGCCAAAACGAACGCCCATGAACTGGGTTTGCGAATCCGGTCGCGGTACGGAACGGGTATTAGGGCTTTCGTTTTTGTTCGCGCCGGGTTCTGTTTTGGCGGCTTCCAGCACGATGCGCTCACAGAGGTGTTTGGACGCGCCGTACACGGATACCGGTTCCACCGCCTTGTCCGTCGTGATAAGGACGAAGCGTTTTATGCCGTTTTTCATGGCCGCCTCCACGAGGTTCCGGGTGCCGAACACGTTGTTCTGGATTCCGGCGACCGGGTTTTCCTCTGTCATCGGGACGTGCTTGTAGGCGGCAGCGTGAAAAATCACGTCGGCCCTGAGTTTGCCGAGGATGTAGCCGAGGAAATCGCGGTCTTTCAGATCGCCCAATACGGGGATAACCACCGTTTTTTCGCCGACACCCTCGTTCTGCAAGAGGCGTAGTTCCCGGTCAATCTGGTAAATCGAGTTTTCGCCGTGGCCGAAGAGGTAGAGCCGCTGGACACCCGCCGAGAGGAGTTGACGGCAGAGCTCGCTACCGATAGAGCCGCCCGCGCCGGTTACCAGGACCCGTTTTTCCCGGAGGTAGGCGATGCTTTTCTTGAGTTGTACGGCAACCGGTGTTCTGCCGAGGAGGTCTTGCAGGTCGATCGAGCGCGTCTGGACAAGGTGGGCATCTCCTTCGACAATCTGGGCGATCCCCGGCAGGATGCGGATCTTTTCAAAACCGGCCGCCTTGAGGATCCCGTAGAGGTCTTTCAGGTATTCGCGGCTTGCCGTGGGCATCGCGATAACCGCCTCGTCGGCGGCCATCGTGCGAAGCAGCCGGGCAACGTCGCGGATCGGCCCCAAAACGGGAATCCCGTCAATCTGGCGGCCGATTTTCTCCGGGTCGTCATCGAGAAACGCGACCGCCTCGCCGAAAACCGCTTTCTCCCTGATCTCCTGTGCGAGTTTCCGTCCGGCAAACCCCGCCCCGATGATATAAAGCCGTTTCGATTGCGCTGTTCCCATACTCCACTCCCTCGATTCTCTTCTCTCACCATCGGTATTTTCCGGCTCCGCCTAAAGCCCCGGAGGGGCTTCCCTTGTACGCGCCGCACGGTGAACAGGCGGTGGTGTCCCCCTACGGGGGATAGGGTACTTTTACTCAGAAAATATAAGGTGGGGAAGCCTCCCGCTGCCAGCAAGTTAAGGGATAGTGCCGGGAAACTCCCCTCTATTGCAGGGAACAGCGGGAGGCATTGACAACGAAACAGGACGATAAACAGGCTTGGCCCGCAACCAATTACTGGCGTGCCGGGGCCGGAGTGCCGCCCGCAGGCAACGGTTCCCCGGCCCTGTCGGTACGCTGCCGCAGCAAACAGTACCGTGAACGCCCCGCTGTCCTTGTTGCTTAACTTGCTGGTAGCGGCCGGTGATGAAAGCACTGCGGCTTCCCCCTCCCGTCCTTCTATTTTCTTGGCGGAAGTACTATAATAAGGGGAGTTTCATAGAGAAGCGGAGGTTTTGGTGAATAAAACGCATAGGTTTGGCGATTTCGGGGGGCAGTATATTACGGAAACGCTGATGAACGAGGTGATCGCGCTGGAGAAGGCGTACAATCATTACAAGGATGACGCGGAGTTCCGGGCGGAGCTGGCGGATTTGATGGAGAATTATGCGGGGCGGCCGTCGCGGCTCTACTTTGCGCGGAAGATGACGGCGGATCTGGGCGGGGCGAAGGTTTATTTGAAGCGGGAGGATCTGAATCACACAGGGAGCCACAAGATCAACAACGTGCTGGGTCAGGCGCTGCTTGCGAAGAAGATGGGAAAGACGCGGCTGATTGCGGAGACGGGAGCGGGGCAACACGGGGTTGCGGCGGCGACGGCGGCGGCGTTGCTGGGGCTTGAGTGCAAAGTGTTCATGGGCGAGGAGGACACGGTGCGGCAGGCGTTGAACGTGTACCGGATGCGGCTGCTGGGGGCGAAGGTGAATGCGGTCCGGTCGGGAACGCGGGTGCTGAAGGACGCGGTGAACGAGACGATGCGCGAATGGGCGGGCCGGGTTCACGACACGCACTACTGTCTGGGCACGGTGATGGGACCGCACCCTTTTCCCACGATGGTCCGCGACTTTCAGAGCGTCATCAGCGCGGAGGCGCGGGAACAGATTCTCGCGGCGGAAAGGAAGCTGCCGGCGGCGGTGCTGGCCTGTGTCGGGGGCGGCAGCAACGCGATGGGGATGTTCTACCACTTTATTAACGACAAAAACGTGCGCCTCATCGGGCTTGAGGCGGGCGGAAAAGGCCTCGACACCGAAGAACACGCGGCAACGATTGGAAAAGGCAGTGTCGGCATCTTCCACGGCATGAAAAGCTACTTTTGCCAGAACGAGGACGGGCAGATCGCGCCGGTTTATTCGATTTCCGCCGGCCTCGATTACCCCGGTATCGGACCGGAACACGCCCATCTGTACGAGACGGGCCGCGCGGAATACGTGAGCGTGACGGACGAGGAGGCGGTAAGCGCGTTTGAATATCTGTCGCGCACGGAAGGCATCATTCCGGCGGTGGAAAGCGCCCACGCTGTTGCCCACGCGCGAAAGATCGCCGGGGACTTTTCCCCGGACGACAGCATCATCATCTGCCTTTCGGGACGCGGGGATAAAGACGTTGCGGCAATAGCCCGGTATCGGGGCGAGGTGATTAATGAATAGCGGTATCACGGTGAACCGCAGACGAATACGGATAAAAGATGAGAAAATTTGTCCGCAGATTGACACGGGTTAAGAGAGGTCCGGTGTGAAAAATCCGCATTAATCTGCGGACCTTTTTATCCGTGTTCACCTGTGTCTGCCTGTGTAATCCTGTGTTATTTTGTCAAGTGGAAACCTCCTCTCCCGCCAACTTTTTTATTTTATAATAACGCGGCTTCTTTGCCAAAGCCTCGGTACTCATCCCGCAGTAATACTCCCTCCGCTTCATCAGCAGTCATGCCAGACCCGCCGTCTTCCGAGCCGCCGCGCTTTTCTTCTTGCTCACCCTTCCCGGCAGTTCCCCGTATTTCATAAACAACGGCTCTTGTATCCCGTCGGATACAGGTTACCCCTTTTTACAAAATAACATGGAGCATCTGTGGTTTCTTGTGATTTCCCCTTTTTTCGCGCTTTTTTCGCGTCAGACTAAAGCAAAACCGCCACTCAACGCCATATATAGTATGGAGGAGTTTTTATGCATAAACCAAGAAAGTTAAAGCAGAATACTTGGTACAAAGTAGGAACAGAGGTTAATATTGGCGAGCCACTGTTCCGGATGCAGATGGCCATCGTGCTGTTGCACCGTGTACTCCGCGAGATTAAGAAGCGTTATCCCTTTGAGATGCGCGGGCTCAGGCTTGAGGGGGCGTGGCTCACGTT
>JAIRNN010000131.1 GCA_031257995.1 Spirochaetaceae bacterium
TTCCCGCGTTACCGGTTTCTTTTCACTCATTTGTAACCCCGTTTGGGCATCCTCCAGATACCCTTTCGTTTAATTTAGGTTACCTTTTCTTTCTGTCTCAAACCCGGCCTTTCGGTTACATTTTCGATGTCTCACTGCGGGGCATTGACAAAGGCGCGGGTCGCGGGCATGATAGGGAAAGAGGTGTGGAGGGGAAACTTGAGTAACGTGGTGGCGGGGTTTATCGGCGGACATCCTAAGGCGGTCATTGT
Source organism: Spirochaetaceae bacterium (assembly GCA_031257995.1). GTDB lineage: Bacteria > Spirochaetota > Spirochaetia > Treponematales > Breznakiellaceae > JAIRNN01. The sequence goes on from JAIRNN010000131.1 coordinate 252, forward strand.
GGCGACGCTGGCGGTGACGCTTTTTTTTGCGTTGTGGATACCTAAGGCGGAATTGGACAATGACAATTACCGGTTTGTGCCGGGAGGCGATCCGGCGTTGCGGACATCGCAGCGGATTGACGACACGTTTGCAAACACGAACTATATTCTGGTCGGGCTGGATCGGACGGATGGGACGATCTTTGACACGGATTTCCTCGACCTGCTCATCAATTACACCGAGCGGGTCGAGATGATCGAGGTCGTTGAGCGCGTCCAGTCGCTGGTTACATCCGATTATATCTACGGCGAGGATGACGCAGTTATCGTTGAGCCGCTTGTTCCGGACGGGTATTTCGGTGACGAGATGGCTGGGGCACTTCGAGAGAAGGTGCTGTCGTGGGATTTTTACGACAAGACGCTGGTTTCCCAGGGCCTGTCCGCGACACAGATCTTGATTACGCTGAATGATTATGAGTCTGATGATGACATGCGGAGAAAGGCCGAGGCCGACAGTTATCTGCTCATCCGAGACATAGCCGAGGAGACGTTTCGCGGCGAGGCAAACGTGTATGTCTCTGGCCTTCCGGTGATCAGCGCGTCGATCAACGAGTCGGTGAAGGCGGACTTGCTCTTTCTTCTGCCGCTGGTCATCGTCGTTGTGCTGGTCATCATGTATCTGCCGCTCAAGTCGGTGAAGGCGGTACTGTACGCGCTGCTTCCCGTTCTTGTTTCGATTGTCTGTACGATGGGCGCGATGCCGCTTTTCAACGTGAAGCTGTCGGTGATCAGTACCGTGATCCCGGTCGTGCTGGTCGCCGTCGGCAACTCGTACGGACTGCACATCATCATCCACTATCTTGACGGGTTAAGAGGCAGCGGATTAAGGCGGGGCAACAGCAGGGGAGACTTTGAAGCGCACAAGGCGTTTACGCTTGAGGTTCTGAAAACCGTTTGGACACCGATTCTGCTGGCGATGCTGACGACGCTGGTGAGTTTTCTTGCCTTTTGTTGGACGAGGGTGCTGCCAATACGGGAATTCGGCATTTTTGCCGCATTCGGTGTCTTTGTCGCATATCTCACCTCGGTAACATTCCTTCCCGCCGTGATTATCCTCGCAAAACCGGTGATAACGTTCAAGGGGAGTGCGGTTTCCGGAAATGTGGATGGTTCGATGACCGGAACGATGATCGGTTCGATAGCCGGTTCAAAGCGGGATACGCTTGCCAGAGTCTTCGCGGCGGTGGTTACCCGGAAGAAGGCGGTCGTTTTCCTGGTAAGCGGGGCACTTATCGCCGTGTCGGTCGTCGGGTCGTTCAAGCTGATTGTCGATAACATATTCATCGAATACTTTCGCCGCGACACGATCATCGTCAAATCGGACGAGTTTATCCGCCGGGAATTCGGCGGCTCCAAAGTTGTCAGCGTGATGCTGGAAACGGACACGCCTGAGCTTATGCTCCATCCCGACACACTTTCGGCATTGGACAACCTCAATACCTATCTCGTGGGAAACGTGCCGGGCACCGGCAAGGTGATGAGTTACACCAGTTTCATCAAGCGGATGAACCAAGTGCTCTACGCGGGCAACAACGACCTGTCGTACTACGAGATCCCTTCTTCGCCCGAACGCTACGGGAAAAACGACAAGGACGAGCTGGGCGGCCTCATCGCAAACTATCTCTTTTTCCTCACCGACGCGGCCTCGTCCTATTCAAACGACCCGTTTGAGCCGACCGCAATCCGCAGCATCGTCCAGTTATCAACCCTGGGCGAACGGGACACCAACGCCGTTGTCTCCGCGATAAACGCATACGTCGCGGAACACTTTCCCCCATACATCACCGTTACCGTCGGCGGTCCCTCCCTCGTGGAAATCTCCACCAACCGCTTCGTCGTGCAGTCCGTCTGGACCTCGATGGTGATCGCGTTTATCGGCCTCTTCATCATCGTCGCTTGGGTCAACAGGTCAATCGCCGTGGGCTTTCTCGGCGTTCTCCCACTCTTCATCGTCATCGTCATCAACTTCGCCGTGATGGGCATCGCCGGGATCAAACTCAACATCGGCACCGCGATGATATTCAGCCTCGCGATGGGCATCGGCATCGACTATACCATCCACTTCCTCGAAGCGATGAAACGTACCCTGCGCGAAGATCCCCAAACCTTTCTGGAAGCGTCTTATCGCACGTCCGGTATCGCGATCATCACCGACGCGGTCTCAACCGGCGCGGGCTTTGCCGTGCTGCTCTTTTCCCGCTTCGTGATGCTCGCCCAATTTGGCGCGCTGGTAAGCCTCTCGCTGATCAACAGCGCGTTGGTCGGCCTCTTCCTGATGCCGGCGTTACTGCTCGTGATGAAACCCCGGTTTTATAGGGCGAGCAATAAAAAATAAGAGGCGGAAGAGGGTATTCCAAAATCTACGTTCATCTGTCCCATCCGTGTTCATCCATGGTTAAGCGTGATTAAAGCGGCCGTCTCAAACCCGCCTCCCTTCATAATCCGCCCCAAATAGGGTATGATGTCCCCATGCGTGGATATGACTGGCTTGTGTGTGGGCTCCTTCTGGGGATATTGTTCTTGAGCGAATGCCGTAAAACGGAGGCGCAATCCCCGGATGCGGCTTCTCCAGACGTGAATAACGTGAAGGCAAGCGAAAACGAGGCGCAAAGCGGCGTGAGCATAGCGCTTACCCCAATCGCGCGCGCCCTGAAAGAGGCGGGGACTCCGGCCCACCTCAGCGCGAACATCCTTGAGGCGGCGGAAAACGGTTCGTTTGCGGACGATTTGGCTGCGGTCACCGCCGGAGACCCCTTCTTATACCTGCTTGTCGATAAGACCCACCCGTTGCCGCCGGGATATGAGCCCGACGACCTCGTTCCACTGCAAAACGGCGCGTACCGCATAGGCCGTAACGACCTGTCGCTCCGGCGTGAGGCGGAAGCGAGCCTAAACGAGATGGCGGGAGCGGCGCGTGCGGAGGGTGTAACGCTCTTGGCCTCGTCGAGTTACCGGTCGGAAGCGTACCAGAAGGAAGTCTACGAACGCAACGTCCGCCAGTCAGGACAGCAAACCGCCGATCGCGAAAGCGCCCGCCCCGGGCACAGCCAGCACCAGACCGGCCTTGTGATCGACTTCGGCTCTATCACCGACGCGTTCGCCGAGACTGCCGCCGGAAAATGGCTGCTACAAAACGCCTCCCGCTTCGGCTGGAGCCTCTCGTTCCCCGACGGCTATGAAACAATCACAGGCTATCGCTGGGAAAGCTGGCACTATCGCTATGTCGGTCTGCCCCTCGCCGCCTTCATCGACACCTATTTCGGCGGCATCCAGCAGTATGCGCTTGAATTCGTCCACGCTTACACCGGAGGTTTGCGGTGATGGACGAGGCACTCACCAATCCTCCCCGTCTAAAAAAAGAAAAAGGGGGGGACGCCCAATACCTCGCGCGAAACATTGAGCGCGTTTTGGCATTTTTGCGACACGGCGTGGGCCCCAAAAATGCTCCACCGCAGATAAATGCAACAGGGCCCGTCTCCCCTTCGCTCCAGCCCTGCGGTCTTCCGCTACCCCCTCTGCGGGAGACACCCCACCCCCGGCCTGTATCAAGGCACGGAATTTTGCCCGACGCTGCCTTCACGCATAAGGAGGCATCTCATTCGCCTAACGATGCGCCTGACTATATGCCTGAAGGCCGTGCAAGCGCCGTCATGCAAGCGACCCACGACAAGCGAACGATAAAGCGTCATGCGCCCCTTCTTTGCCGGTTCTTTTTGGGCCTGTTGCTGATGACGGCGGGAATGGGCGTTTTCCCCCAGTCAACACGGCAATCGGTACGACAAAACGAAACCGCTTCGTTCAACACGATAAAAGCTGGCCTCGACGAAAGAAATATCGAGTATATAGAAAGAAATCTGCTCGCCGAATACGGCGTTTTCGGAAAATCCCTCTTTACCGGCAACGCCGCCCCGCAGGAAAATCCTTTTATCTTTGTGTTTCCCGTTCTTGACTGCCGTATCGAACTCGCGTTTTCCCTGCTTGATGCGGCGGCGGGCTTGATGCCCGATGGTGCCGAACATAACGAGGCGGCCCCGAACGTTGCCTTTCTGGGAGATGTCTGGTCGGCTTCAAACGCCTCGTTCAACGATCTGCTGGAGAGCCTTGACCATCCGGAAAACGCCATGCTCATGTATATGAGCCGCACAGAAGACGGCTCCCTTGCCGTCACGTTTTTTCAGGGCACGGTAAAAAACCCGTTCCACCTGACCGGAACCTTCGCCCAATACCTTGAATCATGGAACGTCCCGTTTTCGTTTTTTGAAAAAACCGTACTAGAAAAAACGGCGAACGACGAAACCATTTCCGGCAAAACCATTGTGATCTCGCCCGATGTTTTTCGCGACACGAATAGTCTGACCGCCTGTCTTTTGGATTTCGCCGCAACAAACCCCCGGCCCGAAATAGATCCCGACACGCATTATATCGTGGCGGATTTTCGGGGCCGGAAAATTATCCTCAGCAATCTATCCATTCTGTTAATTATACTCGCAGGTTCCGCCGGACTCTTGTTCGTCAATCTTTTTTTCGCGGTCATCTTTACCAAGAAAAGAGTGTTCATCATCGCGCTGGCCCTTTTCTTTGCCTTTGCCGCCGTCCTCGTCCTCCGCAACCCGCTTCGGTCGCTAAACAACCCCGCCTATATCCTCGCCGGAATCCCCGGTACAACCCCGCCTGCAACTCAACAGGATACCAGCCATCCCGTCACGGAACCAATTGTCGAGGCGAAAGAGACGGTTTTTCTGGACCGTATCACCTACACGATCAAAGCCGAATACCCAAACGAACCGTACCGGATCACGGTGTTCTATGATTATGATATAGGAAAAGACAGGCTGCCCGGCGAAGTGTACGAAACGCCGTTCCCCTACGAAGTCGAGGAGGGTCGTATCACCTTCATCCTCGGCGAATACCCGCCCAACCCCCTCGAAGCGGAGATCTCCTTTCCCCGCACAGGCACCCTGAACATCGCCGCGTTTTTTGGCCCGGACGACACGATCCCCTCTGTCTGGAGGGAGGGGGAAACGAAAGAGTAGCAACAGACGGCGGGAATTTCATCGGCGGCCGTGATGAAGGCTCCAGGCATTGCGGGAACATCCGCTTACTTCTTGCCGGTAATCTCGACCAGATCGCCGTTCGCAAGACCGGCCGCGTTCCCTTCATCCGTGTCAACATGCATCTCGCAGATATGGGCGTCGCCTGAACGAATCAGCACGTCCTCAAAGATCAGCGGCCTGGTACCGGATGTTTTGACCGTTACCCAGTCCTTGTCCTTGACTCCCGCCTCGGCGGCCTGAGACGGCGACAGATGAATATGGCGTAACGCGATGATGGCACCCTTCGTAAGCGTAACCTCGCCGGATGGCCCGACGAGTTTCACGCCGGGACTTCCATCCAGTACGCCCGATTCCCTGACCGGAAGTTTAAGTCCGATCGTTCGCGCATCGGTCATCGCAAGCTCAACCTGCGACTCCTTGCGTGTCGGCCCCAAAACGCGAATCCCTTTCAGCGTCCCTTTAGGTCCCACGATATCGACCAGCTCCTCTGCCGCAAACTGCCCCGGCTGTTTTAGCTCTTTCTTCACCGTCAGCCTATGCCCCGTCCCAAACAACGCCGCAAGATCAGCTTCACTGAGATGCAGATGTTTGTTGGAAATCCCAATTTCAACCTTATAACCCATGTTGATTCTCCCTTAAAAAAGTCATCGTTATTATGTCATGATTAGGGTACAAAGTCCATAGCCTATTTTACTGTTCATAAATGCGGCTGTTTCAAACCTTGCGTTGCGGAACTGGGCAGACCTCTTTTGCGGCCATCTGTGGCCGGAACGCTTGAGGTTTGATGTAACTCTTTTCGGACCGTGATCCGGACCGTTAGCCGGGCTGGGGTGCGGATTTGGAAGCGTTTTGGGCCGAAACCCGGGTCGTTATCGTCATTCCGGGCGACCTAAGGTTGTCCCAACTCAAGATATAGGCCATCGCCCCCCCGCTATCGGCGTGTTTGCCGACTTGTCTATCGCCGCCCAGTCAACCATTTCCGCATCCGCTGGCGGCTCCCCATCCAGGATCTCCGACTCGTACCGCTCCCCCAGGGCGAGCGCATTAAAATTGGGCGGCAAAGAAATTGGCATTGGGGTTGCCTAACAACTTTTCCAGATAATCGCCCGGCCAGCCCATCATTTTGAGTTTATTCCTCGTGCCACGGTT
>JAIRNN010000147.1 GCA_031257995.1 Spirochaetaceae bacterium
AGCGGTTCAAAATTGTCGCCGACCGTTACCGCAACCGTCGTAAACGATTCGGTCTCCGATTTAATCTCATCTGCGGAATTTGTAATTTCGAACGTTGAGTTTTGCAAGAGGTCTAATGAGTTTTCAGGAATAATAGATTGGTTGCCCCTGGTTTTTGCCGGGGGTGGACCCCCTTTCGGGAAATGGATAATTGAAAATGGATAATAAGCGCGTTTTGGAGACTGCTCGTTTCATTCCTGTTATTTTCCATTATCCGCTTTCCCTTTTCGATTTTCTCGTAGAGGGTGACGGGGTTTTAGGGGTGGAGCCCCTAGGAGAGGGGGTAGCGGAAGACCAAACGGAGGGAGGTGCGGACGCGCCTTTAGGCGTGGACGTATCGACTGGAGTGCGTGTCTGTAGCGAGGGGGAGACTTCCCCCTCCTGAACTGGTAACTATATAACAGGAGTTTGCTGTGAGCGAAAAGACGGAGAATTACAACGCGGACATTCACAATGCGGATTATGAGGGAGAGTATCGGGAAATCCTTCTGGAACACGAGGCGCTCGTCAATGTTGCGGGGAGGGAGACCGAGTCCCTGAACGGGAAATGGCATTTTTGTGTGGATCCCTACGATACGTGCCGACGAGCGCATTGGTTTCGGGAAGCGCGGTACAGCGATAAGGGCGTGGAACTGCCGGTGGACTGGGATTTTGACTAGTGGAAGCGGATGGCGGTGCCGGGGACGTGGAATGTCCAGAGTAAAGAGCTTTTTTGGTACGAGGGGTCGGGTATCTATATGCGAACGTTCCGGTATGCGCCCAGGGAAGCGGGGGAGCGGGCGTTGCTTTGCTTTGAGGGCGCGGCATACGAGGCGTCGGTCTTCCTCAACGGCGTTTTTCTCGGTACCCACGACGGGGGTTCGACTCCCTTCACGGTGGATATAAACGGCGTGGTCAAGCCGGACAACCGCCTCATCGTGGTGGTGGACGCCCGCCGCAGTCCCTTGCGGGTTCCTATGAACAACACGGACTGGTTCAACTACGGCGGCCTTTACCGGGACGTGTATTTGGCGCGGGTTCCCGGCGTGTATATCAAGGACTGGTTTGTGCGGCTGGTGCCGGACGGGACGTTTTCGAAGATTCGCGCCGATGTTGTGGTTGTGGGTGGCGATGGGAAAGTCGTGCTGGCCATTCCTGAACTTGATGTGCAGGAAGAAATAACCTTGCGGGATGGCGCGGGAAGAGGCGTGTTTGCGGTAAACCCGGAAAGCCTGTCCCTCTGGAGCCCGGAAAACCCGAAACGCTATGATGTCTCTATCCGGCTTCTTCCTGAGGGTGACGGCGCGGGGGGCGGCGCGGGCGGCGATCTTGTTCAAGATCGCGGCGATCTCATTCGAGATCGCATTGGGTTTCGGGAGATTAAGGCGCAGGGACAGGAGATTCTGCTTAACGGCAAGAAGATCTTTCTGAAGGGCGTTTCTGTTCACGAGGATCACGCCCTTCTGGGAAAGACCACCACGCCTGAAGTTATTCGGGAGACGATCCGGGACTTGAAAGAGATGAACGGCAACTATCTGCGCCTCGCCCACTATCCCCATGACCGGCGTTTTGCGCGGATCGCCGACGAGGAGGGAGTACTCCTCTGGGAGGAGATCCCGGTCTATTGGGCTATCGCTTTTGGGAACAAGAACACCTACCAAGATGCGGAGAACCAACTGGCCGAGCTCATCAAGCGGGACCGGAACCGCGTGAGCGTCATCATCTGGTCGGTGGGAAACGAGAACCCCGACACGGACGAACGGCTCCGCTTTATGTCAGGTCTGGCGAAAAGAGCGAGAAAACTGGACGAGCCCCGGCTGGTGTCGGCGGCCTGCCTCGTCAATCACACCAAGCTCAAAATTGAAGACCGGCTTTCGGAATTTACCGATATTATCGGCATCAACGAATACTACGGCTGGTATGACCCGGATTTCGACAAACTGTCCCAACTCCTCTCCAATTCCAGCCCCGACAAGCCGGTGATCATCACGGAATTTGGTGCCGGGGCACGGAGCGGACAGCGGGGCAGCACCGACGATCTCTTCTCCGAGGACTGCCAAAAGGCCCTGTACCTCAAACAGATCGCAACATTCAAGCAATACCCCTTCATTGCGGGCCTGAGCCCATGGATACTCTACGACTTCCGCTGCCCCCGCCGCTTCAACCGCTATCAGGAAGGCTACAACCGGAAGGGACTCATTGACGCAGACCGGAAAACGAAGAAGCTCGCGTTTTCTGTGATGCGGGAGTTTTACAAGGAGCGGTGAATAGTGAGTTGTACTCACGGTACTATTTACGGTGGTAATATGTCGGTACGCCGTTTGAACGCCGTTTCCAAGAGCTGCCATCCGGCGGCGTTCAAACGGCTAATGGATAAATGGCACGGCTTCGTTGGGCAGACCTCTCTTGCGGCCATCTCTGGCCGGGATATATGAGGCGGTCTGTACCTCCTTTTGGGCTGTGATCCGGGCCGTTAGCCGGGTGCTGGTGCGGGTTTGGGGGTGATTTCGAACGAAAGACGGTTGTCCGTTGTCATCCCGTCCGAGCGGGGGCTGCCCCAAGACAAGGTGCAGGCAATAGCCGCCGGTATCTTCGTTTTCGCCGACTTTTCCACCGCCGCCCAGTCCACCTCCTCCGCCCCCTCAGGCGGCCCTCCCCACAATATCTCCGACCAATAACGTTCCCCCAAAACGTGTTCCGTCCTCCCCGTCCGCGCGTTGAACCGGGCCGAAAACGTCTGTTTCAGCCACTGCATTATCAGCGGCAGCTTAAAGCCGTCTTCGGGCTTGATGTAAAACGTGAGCCGCGTCCCCTCAAGCCGGAGACAGCGCATCTCGAAGGGATAGTGCTTTCTAATCTCGCGGAGCATGCGGTGGAGGAGCGTTTTCGCCCACGGCAACCGGAACAAGGGCTCTTCGATATTAACCGCCGTCCGCGCCTCGTACCACACATTTTCCGCCAACTCTCTTTCTTTTCTCATATATTATAACCTCGTACATATGTATATGCGGTTGTTAGCCGTATTGCTTTAATCCAGCACGAAAAAAAATGCGAAAAAGATGAAACATCACGTTTTACCGTTAATTCGTGATAATCTTGGAATTTGTATCCTGTAACTTTTCTCTTTTCCGTGTTAGACTAGCGCTATGTCTTCTTCCACAGTGCTTGACGCGATTATCAGGGGGCCGGATTTTGCCAGGAACGTGGTGTGCGACCGGACGTTGCGGGCGGTTCCGGCGCGGTTTGTGCCGTTTCCGGCGGGGCTGCACGAGGAGCTTGCCGAGGCTTTGCGCCGCCGGGGGATCGGCCGGGTCTATACGCACCAGGCGGAGGTTTATGATCATGTGACGGCGGGGCGGAACGCGGTGGTGGTAACGCCGACCGCGTCAGGGAAGACGCTGTGTTACAATCTGCCGGTTCTCCATACTTTGCTGGGAGATCCGGGGGCGCGGGCGTTGTACTTGTTTCCGACTAAGGCGTTGGCCCAAGACCAGCAGAGCGAGTTGAACGAGCTTGTCATGGGGCGGCCGCAAAACCCTGCGGGTTTGCCGGATGAAGCCGGGGATTTCGGCGCGGGGCAACCCGGCCTTCACGGGGGTTCAGGATCGGCGGCGGGGTTTGCGCTTGACGGGAACGGGGGATGGGGGCGTTGCGGGGACGGGCCCCCGCAGAGGGGGGTAGCAGAGGCCCGCAGGGCCGGAGCGAGGGGGAAGACTTCCACCCACATAAATGCGCTCGCTCATCTCAGGATTGCGACGTATGACGGGGACACGCCGGGGCCGGTGCGGGCTCAGGCTCGCGACCGGGGACGGATTATCATTAGCAACCCGGATATGCTGCACACGGGGATTCTGCCGAACCACACGAAGTGGATCACGTTTTTTTCGCGTCTGCGGTTCGTCGTGATTGACGAGGCGCACGCGTATCGCGGGGTGTTTGGGAGCCATGTGGCGAATGTGGTGCGGCGGCTGGGGCGGATCGCGCGGTTTTATGGGACGAGGCCGGTGTTTATCCTGTCGTCGGCGACAATCGGGAATCCCAAGGAACTGGCGGAGACGCTCACGGGCGAGCGGGTGGAACTCGTGGACAACAACGGGGCGCCGCGCGGGGAAAAGCGGGTCGTGCTTTACAATCCGCCGCTGGTGGACAAGGCGCAGGGGATTCGCGTGTCCAGCCTCAACGAGAGCCGGCGGTGGATGCTCGCGCTGCTCAGGGCGGGGGTGAAGACGATTCTGTTCGCCCATTCGCGGATCAAGACCGAGGTGGCGGCGAGTTATGTGAACGAGGATGTGAAGAATATCTACACGGATAACGGGCGGATCCGGGTGGAGGCGTACCGGGGCGGGCTCTTGCCGAACGAGCGGCGCGAGATTGAGAAGGGGCTGCGGGACGGGTCAATTCAGGGGGTGGTGTCGACGAACGCGCTGGAACTGGGGATCGACATCGGCGGGCTGGACGCTTCGATTGTCGCGGGGTTTCCCGGGTCGTTCAACTCGTTCTGGCAGCAGTCGGGGCGGGCGGGGCGGCGGGGCGGCACGTCGGTGTCGGTGTTTATCGCGTCCGCGGCGGCCCTCGACCAGTTTTTGATTCATGACCCCGCATGGTTTTTCGGGAAGGCGGCGGAAGAGGCGCGGCTGGATGCGGATAATCCCTACATTTTGAGCGATCACGTGAAATGCGCGGCGTTTGAACTGCCGTTTCGGGAGGAGCGGCTTATGGGTACGGCAACCGGGGAGCGGGATCCCTTTGGCGCGGGGGCTGCGGACGTACTGGGGTTTCTTGAGGAAGAGGGCGTGGTGCGAAAGTCGGGCGGCGCGTGGCATTGGGCGGCCCGGTCGTATCCGGCGGAGGGGGTGAGTCTCCGGTCGGCGGCGACGGACAACGTGGTGATCATCAACGTAACCAAGGGGCGGAACGCGGTTATCGGCGAGATGGACCGGCCTTCCGCGAAGGAGATGCTGTTCAAGAATGCGGTCTATATCCACCGGGGAGAACAGTTTATCGTGCAGGAACTGGACATCGAGAACCGGAAGGCGCTTGTCTTGGCCTCGGACGTGAACTATTTTACCGACGGCTTGGTGAAGACGGACATTCAGGTGTTGAGCGAGGACGTGCGGGGGGAATGTACCGGGGCGGCGCGCGATCTCGCGTACACGTTTTCGCTGGGCGACGCGCTGGTGCGTTCTCAGGTGACGAAGTATAAGAAGCTGCGTTTTCACACCCACGAGAATCTGGGGTTCGGGGTGATTGATTTGCCGGAGGAGGAGATGCAGACGCGGGCGTTGGCGCTGCTCTTTCCGGCGGAGAGCGGCGGCGGACGCGCGCTCAAGGTGTTTACCGAGTCGGACAAGGGGGCGGCGCTCCGGGGGCTGGGCATGATGGTGCGGCAGATCGCGGGTGTGTTTTTGCTCTGCGACAGGGCCGATCTGGGGATTGCCGAGCGGGCGCGCGACCCGCACTTCGAGGCTCCCGCGCTCTACATATACGACAAGTATCCGGGCGGGACGGGGCTTGCCGAGGCATTGGCCGGACGGACTCAGGCGTTGTTCGCGGCCCTGAACCGGGCAATTACCGCCTGTCCGTGCAAGAACGGCTGCCCTTCCTGCGTCGGCCCCGGTGGGGAAAAGGCGAAAACGGCGGCGTTGCTGGAGGCGCTGGTGTGAATAACAATTGGCGCCCGTTTCGCGCACAGCCCGGGTCTTTTTATAAAATGTATTAAAAAATAAAAAAATTTACGTTTTTTTCGCGTTTTTTCGTCATATATCTTGACTAAATCTATCGTTTTCATATAATATAATGAACATAGTCTTAATAGGAATTTTATAGGAGGATTCCATGAAGAAAACAATGTGCTTGTTTTTGGTACTTTCGGTTTTTTCCACTGCTCTCTGGGCTGGAGGAAAAAAGAATGAGACACCGGCTCCTGCCGTCCAGCAATCGTCGGTGCCGACGGGGCCGGCTTTGTCGGGCAAGAAGGTCATCGTGGCGGATGCTAACTCCACCCACCACCTCAACCTCTACGTGGCCTACGAGAAGGGGCTTTTCGCCAAGCGGGGGCTGGAAGTGGAGATTCAGCAGACCAGTTCGGGCGTGGCGGCGGTAGTCGGCGGGGAAGCGGACATCGTGTTCAATTGCCCAACCGGGGTCATCACGCCCATCGCCAAGGGACAGAACATCACCATCATCAGCCAAGTGAAGATCCCTTGTACGTCGGTGCTGGTCGTGCCGGTCAACGCCCCGATCCGCAATCCCCAAGACGTGAAGGATCTGCAAATCGCCGGGCTTTCCACCACCTGCTGCGCGGTCATCGCCATCCGGAATTCGTTGCGGACCCAGTACAACACCGAGTTTGAGCTGGTAACGCTGGCTCCAGGGGCGGCGTTGGCGGCTCTGGAAGCGGGCAGCGTCCGGGCGGCCATACTCGAAGAACCCTTTGTGGCGGAGGCCCTGTTGCTCAAGAACGCGAACGGCCAGCCTAAGTACAAAACCATCTTCGACGGCCATTCCGATGCTAACAGCGACGGGAAAATCGACGCGAACCTCGCCGGGGCAAATCCGCCCTGCCGCACCATCAATGCCAACACGAATTTCCTCGCGACCCGCTTGGACGATGCAAAAGTGTTCATCGAAGCCATTGAGGAGGCGGATAAAATCATCCTTGCCAACCCAACGGCGAGCGACATCGTTGACATCGCCCAGAAGTACGTAACCGTATCCCGACAGGCGATCATCGACAGCAACCCCAAGCTGGGCTTTACCATTAAACTGGACACTGCTGGGCTCAAGGGTTATGCCGACGCATTGGTCGCCCAAGGTACCATCGACCGGAACCCCGGGGATGCCCTCTTCGCGTCCCAATTCAAAGGGATCACTTGGTAAAAGAAACAGGGGGATGAACAAGATTTATCCCCCTGTTGTTCCGTTTGTTAGTACCATCTCCTCTCCATCCAATCGGGGACATTGAAAGCGGAACGCAAACCACATTTTTTTCACCGTTTTTGAAAAATTTTTCTTGACTTTGCCAAAAAGGGGGGTTACACTATTTCCCATGCGCGTCAGATGTCTGATGTGATGAGATTGTGTGAGGCCTGTTGTGAATATGGTTCAACCTAAACTGTCCGCGCAGACGGCAGCCGGATTGCGAAAGCTCATTCTTGATCGGCAGCTCAAGCCGGGAGACCGTTTCTTTAGTGAAAACAGTCTCGCGGATATGTTTAACGTGGGCCGGTCCACTATTCGGGAGGCGGTTAAGATCCTCGCCGCGGAAAATGTGGTGGAAATTCATCATGGAAAAGGAACGTTCGTCTGCCGGAAAATGGGAGTAACCAGCGATCCTTTGGGACTCTATTTTGCCAATCAAAACCGCCTCCTTTTTAACCTGCTGGAGACAAGACTCATCGTGGAACCTCATATGGCGTTATTGGCGGCGAGGCGGGCGACAGGCGATGATATACACCGCTTGGAGCGGATCATTCGCGCCTATGACGAGCCTTCTGCGGAACAGGAATCCCGCTTTTCGTCTCTGGATGTCGATTTTCATACTACGTTGGCTGATTGTACCAAAAACGATGTACTCCACCGGTTTGTACCGAGTATCTGCGACGCTATATGGAAAGGACGGGAAGAAACGGCTGACAATACGGCCAGCCATGAGCGGGCTATCGTGAGCCACCGGCGAATATTCGAGGCGATTCGGGACCGCGAGCCGGATAACGCCCGAAAGGAAATGATTGCTCATATCAAACAGACGGCGCAAGACATAGCAGGCGAGGCTTTTCCAGAGCTTGATTTATTTGACAGCCGCTCCGAGAACAGCGGCTCAAAGCCCGCGCCCGGCTGAGATTAAACCGTGCCGGCGCGGGCGAATAGAGAGGGCAAGGTAGTCTGCCGGTGATGCGGGGAATAGCTCCGCGTGGCTGGCGGTCAACAAATATTATTATTTATTATATGGAGGAACATTGTGAAAAAAACGCAAATCAGTATTGTTCTCGTCGTATGTGCGCTTTGTGCAAGCGTACTCGTTCTGGGTTGTAGCGGCAAAAAGCCTGCCACTCAGGATGTCACCATTAAACATTGGTTCTGGGCGGACAACCCCCGGTATGTGGGGATCATGCAGGACATGGCAGCCGATTTCAACGCCACCAATGGAAAGGGTATCACCGTGGTTGCCGAGGAATATCCCTGGGAGGGCGGCAAATACAGTGAAAACCTGTTTACCGCCGCGATGGGCGGCGGCGGCCCCGATACGGCATCGTGGAAACTGACCGCGACCCCGTTGTTCACCAACAACAAACTGTTGGCAAACTTGGATTCTTTTATCGATTCATGGGACGACAAGGAGCTTATCGAGGACAGTCTCTACCAGACCATGCGCGAGGCAAGCGGGACGAACAGCATCTATGTGATGCCTTGGAACGTACAGGTACTCTATGTCTATTACCGGCCGTCCATGTTCCAAGCTGCGGGGATCGGCGTTCCCGCCACCTACGAGGAGTTTCTGGACGCCTGTAAAAAACTGACCCGCGACACCGACGGAGACGGCAAGATTGATGTGTACGGCTTTGGTATGCGGGGGGCCGCCGGCGGGCAGGAGCCATGGGGCAGCTTCATTCAGGCGCGGGGCGGAAACTTCCAGGACTTTACCTCTCCCCAAGCCGTACAGGGCATGAAGGACTTCATCAGCCTCTTCACCAACGGGTACGCGCCGCCCACCGCCCCCGCGGACGGATTCAGCCAAATCATCAGCAACTTCAAGAGCGGCATCGCCGCTATGACGGTTCACCACACCGGTTCTTCCGGGGAAATGATGGACCTGTTTGGCGATGACGTGAGCGCTTTTGCCTTCCCCGGCGGGGCCGGACGATGGACTTCGATGGGCGATACGGAAAACGTTATGTTTGAATCCTGCAAGAACAAGGAAGCCGCCTTTGAATGGCTGGCCTATCTCGCGACCGGCAAGGGACAGGAGACTTGGTGTACGGAAACCGGAAACGTGCCGGTCAGCAAAAAAGTCCAGCAACTGCCCTTTTTCCAGGACAACCGGTTTATGAAGGCGTCGATTGACGGACAGCCCTTCGCGGGCATATTCCCCATCCTGCCGAAAACCACGGAATGGATCTCGGTGATATGGCCCAACACGGTTGCCGCCGCCCTGACCGGAAAGACCACCGCCGAAGACGCTATGGCGGCCTTGCAGAAAGGGCTCTACGAATAGGGCTGTGCGAAAGGTTTCCAAGACCTGTGGAACAGCCGGCCATGTTGTCCCGCAGGTCAAGCGAGCCTCGTTCCGGCGCCCGGAATCAGGCTTGTCCCGGCAGTCAAGAGAAGCCTTATCGCGATGGTACAGCTATGCCGGGATAGGGCGGGACTCGTTTACCGGAATCCCGCTGTTTTGAAACAGATTCACCCGGCAAAAAGGGAGGCGGACAGGAGACAGGTATGATAAAACACAAGCGATTTTCCCAAAACCCGCGTTTTGGGAAGGTGGGTTCAGGAAGCGGACTCCTCACGAGCCGGCGTTTAGGGAAAACGCCGAAGTATAGCGTATGGCCGTACGTGCTGCTGCTCCCCGCCCTGCTTATCGTGATGACCGTGGTCTTTATTCCCTTTGGCAACGCTATCTTGATGAGCTTCAAATTCTACGATCTCCGTTATGCGCAAGACATACGGTTCATCGGCCTTAAAAATTATATTGACGTGGCCAAAGACAGCCTCTTCTGGGATTCGTTACTGAGGACGCTCATCTGGGTGGCGCTGGGGGTCGGGTTCCAGTTTCTTTTCGGGTTCTGTCTGGCCCTGCTGCTCAACCGGAATTTTCAAGGAAGGGGGCTTATCCGCTCGGTAAGCCTCATTCCCTGGGTAACGCCCGGCGTGCTCATCGCCCTCATGTGGCGCTGGATTTACGACGGCAACTACGGGGTCTTGAACGACCTGTTGCTGCGCGCCGGCCTCATCGCCGATAAAATTCCGTTTCTTGCCCAGCGGTCCACGGCGTTTCCCGCCGCCGTCCTCACCATCATCTGGCAGGGTATCCCCTTCTTCGCGGTGATGCTTCTCGCGGGGCTTCAGGGAGTGCCTTCCGAACTGTACGAAGCCGCCGATATGGACGGCGCGACCCGTATTCAAAAACTGTTCAGGATCACCGTGCCTTCGCTGAAGAACACGATATTTATCACCACGCTCTTGAGAATAATCTGGGTATCCAACTCGGTAGACATCATTGCCAACCTTACCGAAGGCGGCCCGGCCTATTCTTCCCAGACCCTCAGTGTGTACATATTTAGCAAGGGGAATTCCCTTAACCTGGGGTATGCCTCGGCGATGGCGATCATACTGGCCCTGCTGCTCTCCTTCGCGGCGATCCCCTATCTGCGCAGCATCTTTAAAAGCGAATAGGAGGATGTGTTATGAATAACGTTACGCATAATAAACCGATGAAAAAAGACCGCGCGTTCGGATTGAAACTGAGGAAAGGCTGCTTTGCCGCAGGCGCCGTCCTTGCGCTGGCGGCGATACTCGCGTTTCTTCTTTTTCCCTTCTACTGGACCTTTGTTACGTCGATAAAGCCGAACGCTGAGATTTACAGTGCCGTGGTGCGGTACTGGCCGGAAAGTCCTACTCTGGATTCCTACAAAAAGCTGTTTCTGGACTACGACTTCTTAAAGCCTATGGCCAACAGTTTTCTCGTGGCCTTTTGCACGACGCTGGTGTCCCTCACGGTCTCCACCCTTGCCGCCTATGCGTTTTCCCGGTTCCAGTTTCCCGGACGGAAGCCTTTGATGGTCATGTTTCTCACCAACAATATGTTTCCGGTGGTGCTGCTGCTCATCCCCCTTTTTTCCATCATGCGGCAAATCGGCATACTGTACACCCCGACGGCGCTGGTCCTGTCGTATACGACGTTTACCATACCCTTCTCCGTCTGGCTGATCAACGGCTATCTCCAGGATTTGCCCAAGTCTATGGAAGAAGCCGCGATGATAGACGGCGCAAACCGTGCCGGGGCCTTTCTCTACGTGGTGCTTCCGGTACTCATGCCCGGCATCATCGCCACCGGGGTATATGTGTTCATGACCTCATGGAACGAGTACACCTTTGCGGTGATGTTTACCAATTCAGGCAACCGCACCATCCCCGTCGCCCTCCGTATGCTCATCGGCCAGCTTGGGGTACAGTGGGACCTGATAACCACCGGCGGCATCATCACGATCATACCGGTGTGTATCATGTTCTTCTTCGCCCAGAAACGGCTGGTGGAAGGGCTGACCGCCGGCGCGGTAAAAGGGTGATGCCCCGCACCCCGCAGCTAAACGTGCCCCCGGATTTATGAGGGATTAATAAAACCGCCAAGCCGAAGAAGCCGATAAGAGGAGAAGGTATGGTTAAGGTATGGTTATGGAGGAAATGGTATACGCCGCATAGTCTTGAATGATAAAACGTATTCGCCTTATTCGACTTTGCGGTGAAAAGAGGCGGGTCAAATTTGATAACGTTAGCATTTGCGGGGAAAGCGTGTTATAATAGGCAAAGAAAGAGTTTAGGAATCGGAAAAGACCGCAAAGGAGTATGTATGAAAACAAGAAGGTTATTTGTGGGGATATCGGCGATGGTCTTTGTGCTGGTTCCGGCAGGATGTGACGTATCCGATCATGACGGCGTATTCGAGTTGAGACTGCGCGGAACGTGGGAGACGTACAAACCGTCTGATGCGGCTACAGCGGAAAACTCGTCATAGGTCAGGACACCATTACGATTAGCGGATACGATCAAAAGCATGGCAGCCTCGATGAGGGGCAGCGTCCGTTCAAGGGCATTCGCAAAAACGTTTCCCTCGAAGGCTACTCGGAGGACGGAGAAATCTACATCTACGACTCCGGGTGGAGAACGGGAATCGTCTATAAGTATAAGGCGGGCGAATACCCTTTATATGTAGACCTTTTGCAGTTCACTTTCGGGGGCCGAAACGAGGAATTGTGGCAAGGGAAGTAGGCGCCGTTTAGCGCGGAGGCTTTGCAGCGGGTTGCTGTTGGGGAACCGCCGGGCTTGCTTGCCGCGCCGGGCCCAAGGAAAGCCCCTGCGGGGGAGAGACATGCTCCCTTTCCCCGCAGGGGGCACGCCGGGTTCGTATCAGGCTTAGATACGCACCCCGCGCTAGCCTGACGTTGGCATCCATGCTATTATAAAGGCATGGAAGCGGAGAGCGTTGACCTTATCTAGCTTGACCCGCCGTTTTTCAGCAACCGCAACTACGAGTCATCTGAGGAGACGCGGGGGAGGTCCGCAGTTTTCAGTACCGCTGGGCGGGCGGCGTTGACCATTATATCGCATGGCTCAAGGAGCGGGTTGTGGAAATGCACCGCGTTCTCAAGCCCACCGGGAGTATGTTTCTGCATTGCGACTGGCACGCCAATGCCTATATCAGGGTAGAGATTTTGGACAGACTTTTTGGAAGCGGCAACTTCAAGAATGAGATTATTTGGTTCTATCACCGTTGGACAAACACGTCAAAAACCTTTCAGAAGATGCACGATACGATATTCTGGTACGGGAAAACAAAAGATGCGGTAACATTCAACAAGAACGGCTATGCCCCGTCATCTCATCAATTAAAGAAATTTGAGAAAGGCTGGGATCAAAATGTGGTATATCTCAAAGGTAAAAAAATCAGGCAATATATTATTTATAATAAGGAGAAGTTTGCAAAAAGACTCGCCGCTATTGACCCTGACGCGCGGCTTGTATACCGGGAAACAAGCGAATTAAAAGTCGCCCCTCCTGATGTGTTGGAGTTTTCTGTAATAAATTCGCAAGCCGATGAATGTATCGGCTACCCCACGCAAAAGCCGGAAGCGTTACTTGAACGCATAATCAATATGGCCAGCAACGAAGGCGGCATCGTGCTTGACCCGTTTATGGGCGGCGGCACCACGATTGCCGTAGCCGATAAACTCGGCCGGCAAGGATAGGCATAGACCAGTCGGTACAGGCGGTAAAGGTTACGGACTTCCGCCTGCTGAGACAGCAGGAGTCGTCTTATTCTCTCTACGCCTCTCCCTACATCGTGCAATTGCACAGATACGACTACGACACCCTTCGCTACGAGGACGCTTTCCCGTTTGAGGCTTGGATTAGCAGTTCGGCGGGCTGCCTAACGTCAAACAACGTGGGGACATGGGGCGTGACGGGAAAATGAGCGATGGTACGCCGATACAGGTAAAGCGGCAGGATACTATCGGGCGCACTGTGATAGACAGTTTCAAATCCGCCGTTGAACGCTTTGATACAAATCTGTTTGAAAAGAATAGCGCGGCGCAAAAGCCTGTCGGCTATATTATCGCCTTCTCGTTTGGCAAGGGCGCTATTGAAGAAGTTGCCCGGTTAAAAAACAGGGAAGGCCGCATCATAAAGCTGGTGAAGGTTGAGGATATTGTTCCGATTGCCCTAAAGCCGTCTCTCGGCGTTCATATCGAGGAGCTTGCGCGGGACGGCAAAGACGCGAGGCAGATCGCTTTCACGGCGGTAGGGGACAGCCCCGCCGGTATTGAGTTTTACCGTTGGGATTTTAACTACGACCTCGAAAAAAAGCAATTCAAGGCTCAGGTTTTATTGGACAAGGAAGGGAAACAGATTGTTTTGTTAAAGGCTGGCACACACCATATAGCAGTTAAGGTTGTCGATAATGACGGTCTTGAAAACATGGGGAACACGCCGCACCTTCCCATCACGCTGTTCCCAAGAGAAGCCCCTCCGGGGCCCGTTATCCATTCGGCGGCACTCTGGACATTATCTCATAGTATGGGTATCTTTACCTAAAGGGACGAGGCATGACGAGGCGGAAATGAGCGCGGAAGGGAGGCCGGTTGGGTGATTGCTCATGGCAAAGCGCATGATTTGGCAACGAGCACACAAAAACCCGGGGTGAAAATCCCTCTGCCCCGTCATGCGTGCGGCATTCCAAAAGGTACGGTTCAATTTATCCTAAAAAGCGCGGGGCTGAATTAGGGATAAGGAGGAACTGAGTATGAGGTGTGTCTATCCGGCAATTTTTACCCCTGAAGAAGGGGCTATTCTGGTAAGCGTTCCTGACTTGCCGGGGGACAGGCCCCTTGCCGGGGACAGCCCCTTCGTCAGGGGACAACCCCCTTGCCGGGGACAGCCCCTTCGTCAGGGGGCAGGCTCTCGTCAGGGGGCAGGCCCCTCGCCGGGGGACAGGCTCCTCTGTGAGGGACAGGCTCCTCGTGGGGGCAACCCCCTTGCGGGGGACAGCCCCTTCGTCAGGGGACAGCCCCCTCGCGGGGGACAGCCCCTTGCCGGGGACAGCCCCTTCGTCAGGGGACAACCCCCTTCGCGGGGACAGCCCCTTCGTCAGGGGACAGCCCCCTCGCGGGGACAGCCCCTTCGTCAGGGGAGAGGGACGTGGTTATCTGGTGTCGAGGGGGCTGTCCCGAACCGGGGGTTCGGGGGGCTAGTCCCCCGACGGGGTGTTACGGGGCAGCGCCCCGTAGAGGGGGTAAGCGTAGGACCGCAGGGCCGGAGTGGAGGGGGAGACTTCCCCCACCTGAATGGCTGACGTTATTTTAGAGAAGGAGAGAATATGACTATTGAAGAACAAAACACAAAGGCACGACAGCTCAGGAAAGATATCCTGCGTATGCTGTTTACCTGTCAATCGGGGCATCCCGGCGGGTCTCTGTCCGTGGTGGAGATACTTATGGCGCTCTACTACCACACGGCCAGGGTAGATCCCAAAAACCCCTCGTGGGAAGGGCGCGACCGCGTGATCCTCAGCAAGGGGCATGGAGCGCCCGCCCTGTACGCGATTCTGGCGGACTGCGGGTTTTTCCCCCGGCAGGATCTCTGGCGGTTGCGGCAGGCGGACTCCCATCTCCAGGGGCATCCCGACCGGAACAAGACGCCGGGTATCGAGGCCTGTACCGGTTCGTTGGGACAGGGCGTTTCTATCGCCGGAGGAATGGCGATGGCGCTGAAGCGCAAACATTCCCCGGCGCGGGTCTTTGTCGTCACCGGCGATGGCGAGACCCAGGAAGGCATCGTCTGGGAAGCGGCCATGAGCGCGGCCCATTACCAACTGGACAACCTGACGGTTCTGCTCGACCACAACGGCCTCCAGATAGACGGCCCAAACGACGAGGTGATGGGTTTGGGGGACGTGTGCGGGAAATACCGCTCCTTCGGGTTTGAATGTTTTTCGGTGGACGGCCATGACATCGGCGCAATAGCCGGGGCGATAAACACCCCCGTTCAGGGGAAGCCGAAGTTTATCGAATGTAGAACCCACAAGGGGGAAGGGGTTTCGTTCATGCGGGACAATTTTTCATGGCACGGCAAAGCGCCCAACGAAGAGCAGTATAACAAGGCGATTGAAGAACTGGAGGTAACGGTATGACGGAAAACAAATCACTGCGGGTGGCGTATGGCGAGGCCCTCGCAAAACTCGGCGCGGTGAATGAGCGCATCGTGGTACTGGACGCGGATCTTGCCCACGCCACGATGACCAGCCTTTTCGCGGAAAAGTATCCTGACCGGTTCTACAACTTTGGGGTCGCCGAGGCAAATATGGCAGGCGCGTCTGCGGGTTTTGCCTTTGAAGGCTTCATTCCCTTTGTCAGCACCTTCGCGTTGTTCGGCGCGGGCCGGGCCTACGAGATCATCCGTAACGCGGTTGCCTATGCCCATGCCAACGTGAAATTCGCGTTTTCCCATTCGGGGCTCTCGGTGGGAGAGGACGGCGGCAGCCACCAGTCGGTTGAGGACATTGCCCTGATGCGGGCCATCCCCGGCATGACGATATTCGTTCCCTGTGATCCCCGCGAAACCGAAAAGGCTGTGAACGCCGCAACCGCCCTGAACGGCCCGGTATACATCCGCGTCGCCCGTCCGGTATGTCCCTATATCACCGGCGAAAACGATCCCTTTGTACCGGGAAAGGCCGTTGTCCTCAGAGAAGGGGCGCAGGCGGCGTTATTCGCCACGGGGCTCATGGTCGCCGAGGCGCTGGAGGCGGCAAAACTGCTGGAAAACGAGGGCGTCTCTGCGGCGGTGGTCAACTTCCACACGATCAAGCCCTTCGACAAAGAGACGGCGCTCGAGATGGCGCGAAAGACCGGGGCGATAGTCACCGTCGAGGAACATTCCGTCATCGGCGGCCTTGGGTCGGCGGCGGCGGAGGCCCTTGCGGGTCAGGCGGGTTTTCAATTTGCGCGGATCGGCATCAACGACAGGTTCGGAAAAAGCGGTACGCCCAAAGACCTGTTCCGCGAATACGGGTTGACCGCCCCGGACATTGCGCGGAAGGTGAAGGAGATTCTATGAATATTGCGGTAAGCGAATTCAGCGGCGAAGGAATGAGCCGGGTCTACGAGAACCGGAAGTGGATGGTGGGGATTAAAAACTGGAAACCGGCCAACGACATCACCGGCATCGACTGTCTGGAACGGCACAACGAAACGGACGAGACCTTTGTGCTTCTGTCGGGGCATTGCACCCTCATTTATGCGAATGAGGAGGCCGGCGGACTGGATGTGCGGGCGGTTGTGATGGAGCCGTTTAAGGTGTACACCATTCCCGCCGCGTTGTGGCACAACACGGTTACCCGCCGCGACACGAAGATGATGTTGATCGAGGATTCTGCCACAGGGCAAGCGAACAGTGACGTGATGACGCTCAGCCCGGATCAGATCGCCGAGGTACAGAAGCTGGCCGGGTGAGGGCAGGATAAACGCATAGTATAATGAGAACCGCGAAAGATTATGATTGATCTTGAAAAAAAGGTAAACGATTTTCACGCGGCGGGGAGCGAGCGGCTTGCGGCACTGGAGGCTTTTGTTGACTCAGGCGGGCTTGTCGGTATTCCGGCTCCGGGAGATGAGTCGAACAACCACATTCACACGATCTATAGTTTCAGTCCGTATACGCCCGCAATGGCGGCGCTCGCGGCGCGGCGGGCGGGGCTTTCGGTTGCCGGGTCGGTTGACCACGATTCTTACGCGGCGGCGGCGGAAATGCGGGAGGCGTGCCGGATACTGGGGTTAGGCTGTGTGACGGGGTTCGAGGTACGGGTGAGTTTCCGGCACACGAAGTTTGCGGACCGCAAGATCAACAGTCCCGACTCGAAGGGCATCGCGTATATGACGGTACAGGGGATTCCCGCGAAGGAGGCCGCCCGCGTCCACGAGTTTTTGCGCCCCATCGTCGCCGCCCGGCAGAAGCGGAACCGGCTCATGGTGAATGCGCTGAACGGTATCCTTGCCTCGGCGGGGATCGCGCCGCTTTCCTACGACGGGGACGTGCTGCCGCTTTCGAAGGCGGACGAGGGCGGGACCGTCACCGAGCGGCACATCCTCTTTGCGCTTTCCCGCGCCTTTATCGCCCGGTGGGGAAAGGGCCCGGCGGTGGTGTCGGGCCTTGAGCGCGGTTTCGGCCTCACGTTCAACCCCAAGATCGCCGCCTATCTTGCCGATGCGGAGAACCCCTACTACGAGTATGACCTCCTGGGCGCGCTGAAAAGCGGTTTCGGCGACAAGATCTACATCCAGCCCGGCGAGGACGAGTGCCCCCCGGCGGAGAAAGTAACGGCGTTTGCCGCTTCGATTGACGCATATCCGGCCTACGCCTATCTGGGCGACGTGGGCGAATCGCCAACCGGCGACAAGAAGGCCGAGCGGTTCGAGGATGCCTATCTCGACGACCTCATGCCCCTGTTGCGGGAACTAGGGTTTAAGGCCGTCGCCTATATGCCTCCCCGAAACACCAAGAAGCAGCTCATGCGGCTTCGCGGCCTCTGCGCCCAATACGGCTTCATGGAGATTTCCGGCGTTGACATCAACAGCCCCCGTCAGGCTTTCAATTGCCCCGAACTCCTTGACGAGGATTTTGCCAACCTCATTGAGACGACCTGGTTTCTGGCGCGGCATGAGATAGGAGCCAGTTAAGGAGGGGGGAGTCTGCCCCGCGCGCCTGTGCGCGCGCCAGCCGGTACGGACGCGCCGAAGGCGTGTCCACATCGGTCGGAGAGCGGACATCCGCTACCCCCTCTGCGGGGAGTGCCCCGCAACGCCCCCCATCACGGTTAACCACTGACGAGCGCTGATGAGACCCCTATAGGGCAACGCGGAGTATTCATACCAAGCGCCGCTTAATCCGTGCAATCAGCGGACCTTTTGCCGGAAATCTGCGGTTAAACATGATTGATCCTGTGCCGGTTTTGAAACTTATCTCTTGAAACGTGCCCCGCTTCCATGCTATACTATTCCCATGAAAAATGAACCGATACGCCTCCGCATCCTCAATGACTTTGCCTTCCGCAAAAGTTTCGGTGAGAAGGGTTGCGAGTTCCAGCTTGCCGCTTTCCTCAACGCGGTTTTGCAGCGTACCGGCGGGCAAAAAATTGCCTCCCTTGAAATCGTCGGCAACAAGGAACTCCCGCCTGAAATACTGGGGGGAAAACTGTCCAAACTCGACGTGCGGGCCGTGCTTGAGGACGGCACAAAGATCAATATAGAAGTCCAGTTGAAAAACGAGTACAACATGGGCAGGCGTTCCCTGCGCTACTGGGCGGTTGAGTACGAGCAGGGAATAACCGAGGGCCAGGACTACATCGAACTCCCGGCGGTCATCGCGATAAACATCCTTGACTTTTCCTACATCGGCTTGGACGAATTTCACACCAGTTTTCACATCTACGAGGACCAGCACAAGGAGTATATGCTGACGGACGCGCTGGAGATACACTTTATAGAGACGACCAAATGGCGCAAGCTAAAGGATAAAGACATGGAAGACCCGTTACACCGGTGGATGGTTTACTTTGACGAGCAGAGTCCGGCGGAACTGGTGGAGGAGGTAGTGAAGATGGATATGGCGATACAGGCAACGGAGGCCCAGATGGCGATGATCATGCGCGACCCGGCGTTAAAGCACGCCTACGACATGTTTGAAAAGACGCGCATAGACTACAAGATGGGTATGCAGGGCGCCCGGCTTGAGGGTATGCAAGAAGGCAGGCAAGAAGGCAGGCAAGAAGGCATACTGGAAGGCAGGCAAGAAGGCATACTGGAAGGCAGGCAAGAAGGCATACTGGAAGGCAGGCAAGAAGGCATACTGGAAGGCAGGCAAGAAGGCAGGCAAGAAGGCATACTGGAAGGCATATTGAAAGGCGAAGAGAAAGGCAGACTGCAAATTGCCCGGAATCTTAAGAAATTAGGCGTACCGCTGGAGCAGATAGTCTTGGGAACCGGCCTCTCCGCAGAGGAAATAGCGAAACTGTAGGTGAATCACGGGTTTTTATCCCGATTAACTACAGATGAAGCGGTGTCCAGTGTGGAGAATCCGCCGTGATGGCGCCCTCCACGATCCAGACCTCGCCGGTTTTGTGTTTGAGATAGTCTTCGGAGAGGCGCGAGAAGGACGGAAAAGATGCCGCCGTCGGAGACGGTAAACTCGTTTTCTTCGTTAACTTCGTCCCGTTTTTCTTTCGTCTTAAACGTAACGGCGCACACGGGGTTCCCGTCCGGCAACACCCGCGTTTTCCAGCGAACGCGCAGTCCCGAATCCGGCAACCCGCTGCCTGATGCGGACTTTCAGTAACAATCGTCTTTCCGGCAGGAGCCGCCCCACACGCCGAGAGCGGAAAGCCGTTTTCTGACGGCCTCCCGGGCTTCGACACGGGCTTTTAGTTCAATTTCGTAGGGACAGCCTTTAAGAGCCTGGCTCAAAAACCCTTTGCCCGTGAACGATGAAAAAGGTCCGCTGATTACGCGGATTGACGCGGAAACACCCTGAACACGGCCGTGCGGCTCGTGGGCAGAATTACTGCCCCGCATATTCTGTTCCGCCCGCCCTCTATACCGCCTGTCCAGCCGCCCGTCTCTCATCATTTGCCCGGCATCAAATGCCTCGCATCAAAGATGCCCCGCGCCTTAGCGGTTAAAAACCCGAAACGCGCCCCACCTGGCAAACCCCCGTTTGCCAGCAAAACCCCGTACTCTGACTAGAGTACCCGGAGTACTCTAGGCTAGAGTACTCTAGGTACTCTAGGTTAAAGCGCCCCCTCGTACTCTAATGCCGTGCGGACGTACCGGCAGTGTACTAGGCGGTACACCGGCGGTGTACTAGGCAACGTTGTTACATTATGTCGTGAGTATGAAGCCGGTCTCGATGATGCGGACTTCTTTCAGCAGGGTTATACTGCGCGCGTATCTGTCCTTCCACTGCTTGCCCGTGGGGAGGCGGGCCATGACGATGATCTTGCAGGGGTGTCCTGCACGGCCTTGCAGGGGTGTCCTGCACGGCCTTGCAGGGGTGTCCTGCACGACCTAGCAGGGGTGTCCTGCACGGCCTTGCAGGGGTGTCCTGCACGGCCTTGCAGGGGTGTCCTGCACGGCCTAGCGGGGGTGTCCTGCGGCCTCGCGAGGATAACGAACCCCGTAGGGCTGCGCGAATAGCGCCGCGCCGCACCCCGTTATACCGCCATGCGCCGCCCAACGTTGGCCGTATCAGCCTCTTGGTATCAGCCGATACAACGCCTTGGTATCAGCCGATACAGCCCCTTGGTATCAGCCGATACAACGCCTTTGTATCAGCCCCTTTGTATCAGCCGTATCAGCCCCTTTGTATCAGCCGATACAGCCCTTTTGTATCAGCCGATACAGCCCTTTTGTATCAGCCGATACAGCTCCTTTGTATCAGCCGTATCAGCCCCTTGGTATCAGCCGATACAACGCCTTGGTATCAGCCGATACAGCCTCCCGGCGCCGGCCTGCTGACAGAAATCCCCGCCGCGCCGTTACCCTGGCCGGGCTCTATGAAACCGGAACTGCTTAGGTTTTTGAACAGCCTCTAAGGGAGCGTTACCCATGAGGGGAATGTCGGACTGTCTAAACCGTTCAGTTTGGGATAAGAGTTGCTGGAGGAGAAGTCCCACTCGGTGGTCCATCCAAGAGTCGTAGTATAAGAAACAGTGGGCGTTGACGAGTTAGTCGCATCGGACTTGCTAATATCCGCGCCGCCTGTCTTATCAACATCATTATTCGTTGTATCAATAATAGGACTTCCCCACTCATAGGATAACATTCCATCGTATGCGTAATTGGTGCTTAAAGTAGAGCTGCTAGCGTTGCCGCCAATCACCCGAAACCTCGTGCCGTTGCTTGCGATATACCTCTGGAGCGCGACACATGCCTTTACGACATTCCCGCTGGTAGCCGCCGCATAGCCCGCGATACCGCCCGCATACACCGTGCCGCCCGTAACAAAAGTATGCGCCAAAACAGAACCTGCCGCATACGATTTTTGCACGGAAAAAGTATCCTTCAGATACCCAACGATGCCGCCCGCATACACAGGGGTATGATTGCTGTTTGACTGCACTCTCGCGTCAACCTGGGCGAGCGCAAACGTGTTTGCAATGGAACCGCCGGCTACGCCGGCTATGCCCCCGGCGATTGCTCCGTACGGCGCCGTTCCTCCTGTGCCGGTTACAGAATGGGCTTTTACCGTTACCACGGCATAACTCTGGGAAATCGCGGCCCCGGTTTTTCCGGCGATTCCCCCTGCGGCGGCGATACCGTTGCTTGCGTTCACTCTCGCGTCAATCCCGGCCTGGGTTTGGCCATTGGTTGCGGAAGCGTTATACACGACATTGGCATAGGATGTGCTGATTTCCTTTTCTGCATGACCCGCGATACCGCCTGCGTATGCTTCTTTTGACACTACCACTGGAGAAGAGGAGACAAGCGTAAACCCCGCGATCACGCTGCCGGAACTATTCGAGAACGAACTGTCTGCTATTGTCTCGGTACTATAACCCGCAATTCCTCCGGCATACGCTGTGCCGCCAGCAGATAAAGCAGTAATGAAAGATCTGCTTCCTGAAAGACGGTTGTTGCTGAGCGCGCTCCCCGTTTCCCCCGTAATTCCTCCGGCATACGCTTCGCCTGCACTTGTGGTTTTAGCGGTAACGGCGAGCGATACGCTTAACGGAACTTTCGTGCTCAAACCATAAACACCCACCGTTCCCCCGTTCCCTACCTTGCCGAAATAACCTCCGGCATAGGCTTTCGATGATCCTGTTGCGGTAACGCTCGCCGTTACTGGAGTAGACTCAATGTTTACTTTCGAGTTTACTCCCGAAGCCAATACTCCCGCGACACCGCCTGCATAACAAGTTTCGGTGCTCCCTCCGGTAACGCTCACCGTAACCGGCATGGATTGGCCATAGGGTGATTTCCCTTCGACCGAACTGCCTTTCACGGTACCATTCAGGCTGCCGGCAATACCGCCCGCATACACATTGAGACCCGCATTGGACGTGGTTATGGTTACACTAACCCCGGCGGCGCAGTTTTCGAATTCGGTTCCCGTGTCCGCTTTCCCCACGATGCCGCCCACATAGACATTGGTTACGGTCGTTGGAAGATCAGAAGCATTAGGATTGTTAATGGTAACCGAACCGGAAACCGACACGTTCTCAAAGGTCGTGTCTTTCGCCAGTGCCGCAACGACACCGGCATACCGAACATTCGGGTCGGGCTGGGCGGTGGTGGGCCCCAGGGTACTGACAACCTTTCCGGTTTCAAATTTCAACCACGAAACCGTTGCCCCCTCCATTTTAGTAAAGAGGCATTCTCCAAAATTTGACTTGACCTTCGTTAATAGATCTCCGGTATCATCATCCTTGTACCACCCGGTAAACGTCCCCGTGAAAGTACCCGAATGAGCCGCCCTGGTTACGGTAAACGTCCGGTCCGGAACTCCGTTCCCCCGGAGGATATAGTAACCATCTGCCGGGTACTCATCACTGGGTCCTGAGAGCAAAGCCTTTAGCTGGTCGTCGTTATCAATATAAATGGGCGTCTTGGCTTTGGGAATATCGTCCATCGTCGTGTCGGGCGGGGCCTCTTCTCCGCCGCCGCCTCCGCCCGTATCGCCTCCGAGGAGGTTCAGTAACGGATTGCCGCAGGAATAAAAAAAGACTGTCGGAACGAGAACCAGCCATAATGTTAAAAATCTTTTCACCAGAACACCCCTGTTATTGGAAAACGATAGACACCCAATAACCCTATGCCGAACATGTGCGGATACCCGACCCTCACATAGGGCTCGATATAAAATGACCCAAAGCGGCTGAGCGCGATTCGGGAACCGGCAACAAGGCTCGCCATAAAATGCGGCTGGAGGGAGTTGTTTTCATCAATGAACACGGCCGCTCCCGCTTCCGCCTGAAGAAAAAGATGAAAAATCGATGCCCAATTGTAATGTTTTATCAAACTCTCTTCGTTTCTCAAAAAATAATAACGTACATTACCCGAAAACTCCAGCGTTGTCAAGACACCGTCGCCGCATATTAAGGACGACGTTCCAATCGACAGCATCTCCCCAAACCGATAGTCGCCTGAGAGCCTCGCGCCGATGCCTATAGACGTGGGGCTGTAGCCGTTGCCTTCCGCCCCTAACGATAGAGAAAGTCCTACGACATCCTGAGCATAGACCGGTATCCCGGCCCTTTTTACGGTTCCGAGTACGGCCACTGTGATAAAAAACAAACTTACGATTTTTTTCATGCCGTTTATTCCACTTCTGCCGCGGTACGAAAACGCGCGAAAGAAAGAACTCCACTACTATTATCGGCACTATTACCCTTGAAGTTGAGAAAAACAAGGAACCACGGGTAACCGTGATAAAATCACAAGGAACCGCAGATTGCGCCGGAAACGGCGATACGGATAGGCACGGATTAGAGAGGTCCGCAGATTAACTCGGATCCTATGTTAAACGTGATTTTTTCATCTTTTTCGCCCTTTTTTCCCGTTGGATTAAAGCAGGACGGCTGACAACCGCATATATATGTACGAGGTTATACTATATGAGAAAAAACAGAGAGCTGGCGGAAAACGTCTGGTACGAGGTGCGGACGGCCCTTAATATCGAAGAGCCCTTGTTCCGGTTGCCGGAGGCCAAAGTGTTACTCCACCGCGTACTCCGCGAGACAAAAGCGCGTTACGGCTTCGAGACGCGCGGGCTCAGGCTTGAGGGGGCGTGGCTCACGTTTTACATCAAGCCCGACGACGGCCTCAAGCTGCCTGAGATAATGCAGTGGATGAAGCAGACGTTTTCGGCGCGGTTCAACGCGCGGACGGGACGGACGGGGCACGTGTGGGGCGAGCGGTATGAGTCGGAGATATTGTGGGGAGGGCCGCCTGAGGGGGCGGAGGAGGTTGACTGGGCGGCGGTGGAAAAGTCGGCGAAAACGAAGATTCCGGCGGCTATTGCCTACACCTTGTCTTGGGGCAGCCCCCGCTCGGATGGGATGACGATAACGACGAGTTTTTCGGCAAAAAACGCTTCCAAACCCGCGCCACCACCCGGCTAACCGCCCGCTTTACGGCCCAAAAGGAGGTACAGACCGCCTCGAGCGTCCTGGCCAAAGATGGCCGCGAGAGAGGTCTGCCCACACCGCAACGCTCACGAACATCGGATCACGTTTAACTGCAGGCGGCACTTAATCGCGTTCAACCACAGATACATTATGCTATTTTGTAAAAGGGGCAACCTGTATCCGCTTGTGTACAGGGGCCGGCGCCGGTTGTTCCGCGCGGGGAGGGAACGGCCGGGGGAACCCCCCGGCAGACCCCGTCACAGATACCAATCACAACGGCGGCCGAAGAAAAAACTGAGGGGCGGCGTTTCGGCGCCGCTGCCCCGGACAGGATCTTGGTTTGCCCCGGGCAAAGACCGTGTTATTCTATACGGAGGGGAAGGAAAAGGCAGGAAGGCGCGCGGGAATTGATCCGGCGAAGCGGACAATGGAAGCGTGTATTCTGGGGCGGCAAGACTGGGCGGCACGGGCTGACAACGGATGAGAAAGGCCGGAAGATACCGGCGCCGCTGTCGCGGAAGGCGGATACGGCGGGCTGCGAAGCGTTACGGGAACCGGCTGGCGCGG
>JAIRNN010000199.1 GCA_031257995.1 Spirochaetaceae bacterium
GTGAGCAGAATTAATTCAACGCCGATGAAGTGTTTTCGGACTAAAGTCCGCGGTTATAGGACGCCTGCTGAGGTTTTTGCCAAATGCGGGGGTGTTGCACTTGCCGATTGAATCCGGGACCGCCTTGAAGAAGCAAAGAAATATCTAGACAAAACTCTTGAAGAACTGGCTGACCTTTGCGAAGGCGTGAACCCGCCTCGTAATGAAATTGACTATATTCATTATTTCTGCGGTGAAAACGGAATAGATATAAACGAAAATGAATCTTACGCAAGAAGCCGCGACCACCTTTACCGTCTGGTAAACTGCCTTGTCCGCACCTATACGGAGATAAAACCCAATATGATTGCGACGGGATATTCGCCGGTTGAACAGAATGCTATTGCCCAAAAGGTCAGTTTTTATATTTCTTTGAAAAAGACCATTGGTCAGACAAGCGCCGATTTCATTGACCTGAGATTATATGAACCCGGAATGAGGTTTCTTATCGACAATTATATCATCGCCGAAGACAGCCGTACATTGGGCACATTCGATGATTTTACGCTGCTTGATTTTATTCTTGCGCAGGAAGATAAATTAAAAGAAAAAGGCAGGACAAAAGAAAGCGTCGCCGAAGCTATTGAAACCAATATCCGTAAAAAGATTGTCGAGAAAATCCTTGTCAATCCAAAATATTACGAGCGGATGTCGGCTATTCTGGAAGAACTTATCAAAGAACGCCGTGAAGGGGTAATTGCCCACGAACAGTTGCTTGAAAAGTATATCGCTCTTGCCCGGAATGTTGCCAAACCGGAAGAAAATGAAATCTATCCGGAAAACATTAGAAAAAGTGCCGATCTTCGCGTTTTATACGACAACTGCGGCGAGGATGAATAATTAGCGATTGTCTTGCATGAAGCGGTCATTGAAAACGTACTGGACAGATGGCGGCATAATGTGATAAAAGAGAATCACATAAAATAGGAACTCTTCAAGATTCTGAAAGACGAATTGGAAGCAGAACGTGTATTCAAAATAGTTTGTGAGCAAGAGGAGTATTGATGCCGATAATGATTTCCGGCATTCCTGTTGAGGTATGCAAGAAAGACATAAAAAATATGCATCTCTATGTTAAGCCGCCAAACGGGAAGATAACCGTATCCGCGCCATTGAATATGAGTGACAAGACCATTGAACGCTTTGTACGGACAAAGGCGGGTTGGATCAAGCAACAGGTGGAAAAATTGGTAACCCAGCCCTGTCAATCCGAGCGGGAATATATATCCGGCGAAACGTTATATGTATGGGGCGGACAATATTTTCTCCTCGTGAAATATGGGACGGGAAAAAATTCGCTACTCCTTTCCGGCGACCGGGCAATTCTTACGGTTCATGAAAAAAACACCGCCGTACAGCGGGGCAAATTTATCCGTGAATGGTACCGAAACCTGTTGAAAAAAGAAACAGAGCAGTTGCTTCCTAAATGGGAGGAACGTACCGGGCTTGTATGTAACGATTGGCAGACCAAATATATGACCACCCGCTGGGGAACCTGCAATATTCGCAAACGGAAAATATGGCTGAATGTGCAGCTTGCGAAAAAAACACCGGATTGTCTTGAATATGTAATCCTGCACGAACTATTGCATTTCGTTGAGAAATATCACAATGACGCTTTTGTATCTCTTATGGATAAATATATGCCCTATTGGCGTGAAATCAAAAGATCGTTAAACAGTCAAGCTTTGGACTACATGGAATAAAAAAAAGGGGAAGTCTCCCCCGTTTCGCAGTAAATGAGGCTGTTTCAAAACTTGAGGTTTTGAAACAGCCTCAAATGATACAGCATCACCCTATCGTGGTACCGAAAAACGGCCTGCTTTCGAGGATTTTTCGCACGTTGTCGAGATTGCGGCCCGAAGCGCAGATCACTTTGAGGCCCTTTTCTTCGGCGAAGCCTGATGCCACCGGGTCGAAGGGGACGTTTTTGCCGGGAATCCATTTGTTGCCAACGATGGCGCGGAAGCCCGGCCAAGAGATCTTTTCGATTGGCTTCGCGGCGGGATCTTCTTTGGGGTCGGCGGTGTAGACTTGCGCGATGTTGGAGAGGTTGATCACGGCGCCCGCACCGGAACGGGCGGCAAGGAGGACGGCATCGTAGTCCGAGGAAAAGCCCGGTTTCCAGCCGCAGCCGACGAGAACACGGCCTTTGGAAAGATCGGCAGCACTGGGGTCGGTAATCACGGGGGCGGTTGCCCAGCGAGCGAACACCGCGCGGATAAGCTCTGCGTTGAGCCGTGTCGCCGCGATCCCGATCCGATCGGCATCCGGGGCATTCGACGCGCCACCCGCGACTTTTCGGTAGGCGTTCTGCCAGATGCGGGCCGGAAAGCCGCCGCCCGTCACGATGATAAAACGCCGTTCCTTGTCTTTCACGAGAAAATCTTCGATGAGAGCCGCGAATTGTTGCACAAACGGAACGTCCACCCCACTTGACACCGCACTCGGCGCGATAATCGAACCGCCCAGAGATAAAACCGTTGTCATAACGCAACCTCTGTGGGAGGAAGCCCTCGCAATGTCGCAAAATAGTCATCCACCGTCTCGCGGCGGCGAATCATCCGCACGGTCTTTTTTCCACCGTCCCGTTCCCGCGAAAGCAGCAATTCTCCGGTGCGGAGTTTTCCGTTATAGTTGAAACCCATCGCCCGACCGTGAGCCCCCGCGTCGTGAATGATAACGAGGTCGCCGTCCTCTTCCCCCGTCTTGATTGCCGGAAGGCGGCGCTGAA
Organism: Spirochaetaceae bacterium; assembly: GCA_031257995.1. GTDB lineage: Bacteria > Spirochaetota > Spirochaetia > Treponematales > Breznakiellaceae > JAIRNN01. The sequence goes on from JAIRNN010000199.1 coordinate 2,774, forward strand.
TGGCAAACTTGTCATTGTTTTCGCAGAGACTGCCCGCCACATCATACACTTCATCGAGCGGGGCGTTCTCTTTTCCGGCAACGGTTATGTGGTGATACGCGCCGTAGAGGGCAGGCCGCATAAGGTCGGCCATCGAAGCGTCAAGCCCGATATAGTTGCGGTAGATGGCCTTCCGATGGATGGCCCGCGCAACCAGCCAGCCATAGGGTCCGGTAACGGTGCGGCCCCACTCGGTGCGGAGGGCAACGTTACTCAAGCCCTGCGGCACAAGAATCTCGTCGTAGGCCGCCTTGAGACCGGCCGCCAGCGTCTCGTAGCGAAAAGGTTCATGCTCCGGCCTATACGGGATGCCCACACCGCCCCCGATGTTGATAAACTCGACGGCGATCCCCGTTTTTTTCTTTATCTCGACGGCAAACGCGAACAGAAGCCGCCCCGTCTCGATATGATAATCTTCGTTGAGTTCGTTGGACGCGATCATCGAATGCAACCCAAAACGGACGACCCCCTTTTTCTGCAACATCACAAACCCATCGATGATCTGTTCGCGGGTAAACCCGTATTTCGCCTCGACCGGGTTTCCGATGATGACGTTGCCCTGCTTCTTTTCGCCGGGGTTGTAGCGGCACGAGACCAGCGGGGGAATACCGCACACCTTTTCGAGAAAGTCGATATGCGTGATGTCATCCAGATTGATGACCGCGCCCAACTCCGCCGCCTTGCGATACTCCGCCGCCGGGGTCTCGTTGCTGGTGAACATAATCTTTTCGCCCCACAGCCCCGCCTCAGCCGCCAGCAACAGTTCCGGGAGGCTTGAACAATCCGCCCCCATCCCGCATTCGGCCAGCAACCGCAGAATCGCCGGGTTGGGCAGTGCCTTGACCGCAAAATGCTGAATATAACCGGGGAACGCCGCAAACGCCTTAAAAATTCGTCCGGCATTCCTGGCGATGCCCGCCTCGTCATAGATATAGAACGGTGTCCCAAACACGGCGGCAATTTTTTCGAGTTCATCTTTCGTTAATGGAAAAGTCTTGTTTGGCATAAAAATAAGCATACCGCAAACGCGCCGGATAGGAAAGGGTATGCCCCTACGGGGAATTGAAAATGGATAACGGAAAATGAAGAATGCTGTCGCGTCCTGGTGTAAAGTTGACACATAAGGAGTCGAAAGATGAGAGATGAGATAAGGTACAGCGAGGCGTTCAAGCTTC
>JAIRNN010000205.1 GCA_031257995.1 Spirochaetaceae bacterium
CCGCGCATTTCGAAGCCGTAGCGGCCTTTCGTCTCACGGAGGACGCGGTGGAACAGCACTTTCGCCTCCGGCAACCGGAACAAGGGCTCCTCGATATTAACCGCCGTCCGTACCTCGTACCAAACGTTTTCTGCTAATTCTCTGTTTTCTCTCATATATTATAACCTCGTACATATATATATGCGGTTGGCAGCCGTTCTGCTTTAATCTGACGGGAAAAAAGTGCGAAAAAAGATGAAAAAAGGGAAAGTTTGAGGTTTTGAAACAGCCTCAAATAAAACCGCGAACAGCACGAACAAACGCGAACGGCATTGGGTAACCTTCATGCTCCGCTTGAATTCGGTCAAAACACAGGTAAAATCAATGCTCCCGAAACAAAAGTTTGTGCGGTTCGTGTGAAAGCAGACTAATGTTCTTGGAATAATTTCGAAAACCAAAGTACGATACGCCCTGTTTGTGGTGTGTAATCCGTGTTCGTCTGGGGTTAAATGTGATTCCGGCCTGTGATTAATACCGTGAACAACGAGCGGCGCAAGCACCGCCCGTTATTCACTATTTACTATTCACCCTCGTCCTAGCCGCTACCGTTCGGCCAATTGTTGGTCATGTTACCGCTCTCGTCCGACCACGCCGTGCTGTCGCGTTTTGCTAAAATGATCAAAGGATATTCACCATACTCGTTACGATAATCTTCATCGTCCCTATCACAGTCAAAGACCGCAGTCGCATGGCCCCTATTCGGCATGATGGCCTCACCCTGCTTTACCTTGTTGCTATCGGGGTCGTTGGGGCCGTAGCCGTAAATCGCGCCACCCTCCATACGGAATACGCCCTTACGCACACTCACCCCGCCGCCGTCGGTCCAGCCTGCGCGCGTGTTGCCCGTAATCGCGCCGCTTTTCAGGACCAACGCGCCACCGTTATTCACTTCTACCAATGAGTCGTTATTGTCTTCCCATCCGACTAGCGTAACGCCGTCAAGGGTGAGCTGCCGCGTGCTCTGGTCACTCCCGACGTTGAGGAGGCGGCCCTTGATCCGGAGGCGGATAGTTCCGCTCCCGTTGATGACTGTTGTGCCGTCTCCAATGCGGAGTCCCCCCGCAACCCAACCCTTGCCCTGGCCGCCGTGGCCTGAGGCATTCACCGTGCCGTCCACGGTCAATGCCACGCCGTCCCGCAACTCGAAGCTCGCGCCCTCCGCCGTCAGGTCAAGCGTAATGCCGACAGGCACGGTGAGGCCGGTGGTGAGATTCACTTCGCCCGTGAGCCTTACCGTTGCGCCCTCTGCCGCCGCGTTCCCCGCTTTGATAGCGTTCAGCCTTGAGGCTCATTGTTTCGCTTGTTCATTCGGCGCGGGAGGCGTTCCGCTCCCGCCTGTTGTGGCGCACGCCAAAACCGCCGCGAACGCCATGATGAACGTTCCCCAGAACAGATACTTTTTGTTTTTCATAAATACTCCTTCGGGTACCTTTGCATCTGCGCGGTCGCGGCATATATGCCGTTTTCCGCCGTCTCAATTATTTGTTGTACGCGGTGTATGCGCGTACCGCATTCGTCCCCGTAACCGGGGCCATGCCCTTGCCTATGCGCAACCCGCCCGCTCCAGCCTAGCGCAGCCCGCCCGCTCCAGCCCAGCGCAGTCCGCCCGATCCAGCCGGAACAGCCTGTCCGCTCCAGCCTAGCGCAGCCTGTCCGCTCCGGCCTAGCGCAGCCCGCCCGATCCAGCCTAGTGCAGCCTGCCCGATCCAGCCGGAAAACTCCTGCCCGCCCGACAAGCCCCCTGCGAGATAGTTAGAAACCGGAAAACAAGGCGTTTTGCAGTCTTGAAACCGTGCCGGCTTGCGCTTTGCCGAGTTCCACTTCCGACTGGGCGGCCGAAAACAAATTCATGATCTCCTCTTCAAACGAGGCTTTGTCTATCTTTGAAAGAATGTAGTAGCGGTATTCTTCACTGGTTTCAGAACCGGCGCTTTCCAAGCCGCTTTCGTCCGGCGCGTCCATGCCGGCAGACGAGTCTCTTTCAAACGAAACGTTGAGCCAATAATCGTCTTCCCGGCTCGCGCCCTCGAAATGGTGTTCAGCTATTTTTTTCAGAAACACCTCGAAGAAATCCCCCAGATGATAATCCGTCCGGCCTTCGCTCTCCGCTATCAGCCGGTCATACATCCGCAAGAATACCGCTTGGGAAAAATCCTGCTCCACCCTAAAGTATTCGCTCCATTTCTCAAGCGCGGCAAGTCCGCTTCCCTTTTCGGTTGTCACAAAAATATAACTGCCGGCATAATCGTCCGCCGCCTCAACAAGCCGTTCGCCTAAGTCAAGATAGCGTTGCAGCCATTCCGGTATTTCCCCGGCGGGATTTTTATGTTCGATGACGGTGTACGGGCGGGGCGCGGGAACGGCAATCGTTTCCTCAAATTGACCTTCGCCGGATTGTTTCGTGGCGCACGAAACGGCGAGAATCAGTGAAAGGAAAAAGACAGCTTTACCAAACATATTTCTGTGTATTGATCCCCTACTATACCACGTCCCCGCCCGAATTGCAAACGAAGCGGCCTTCATCTCAGCAATTTTACTTTTATGGGGCGGGGGAAGTCGCGGCAACTTGCCGACCCCTCGCTCCAGCCCGCCGCCTCAAAAGGTATCCCCGCCAATCCTTCAGGGCCTCGTTACAGCTTCCCCGCACGCTTGCCTGGAACAATCCCCAAAAGGCTTCCCGTTTCACTTTTTGCCGCGCCAGGCTGAACGCCCGCCTGTCTCATATGAGCCGCTTCTTTTATTTCCGGAAAAAACCGTCCGGGCGCGCCCTGAGAACTTTCTTTGACCATGCCGGGCATAAAACACATCCGTTTTTTGAACGGCATTTTACGCTCC
>JAIRNN010000206.1 GCA_031257995.1 Spirochaetaceae bacterium
GAGCCGTGAGCCGTGAGCCGTGAGCCGTGAGCCGTGAGCCGTGAGCCGTGAGCCGTGAGCCGTGAGCCGTGAGCCGTGAGCCGTGAGCCGTGAGCCGTGAGCCGTGTAAGGCGTATGCGGTCTTCTTCATTACCAGAAGCATGGAAATCATTCTAACAAGTGTGCGAAAAGTTGTCAAGAGGCCCGTTGATTTATCGATGGCCGCCGAAACCCCGGAGAACATTCCCGCCCTCCGGGGATTTTTTACCGCGTGATGCCGGCGCGATGTTGTCGCTTCCCTATAGCACGAACAGCATATCCTCGTAGCCGGGATAGGGCCATGCGGACTTGGCAACCAGTTTTTCAAGCTGGTCGGCGGCAGTACGCACGGCATCCATAGCGGGGCGCACTTTCTGGAAGTACACTTTTGCCTGAGCCGGAATGTCCTCGGTTTTCTGGGCCTCGCCTAACACGTTTTCGAGTTTCGCCGTTTCATCGAAAAGCTCCCCGGCGAGGTCGGCGATCTTCTTCGCGCGAATTTCCTCCGGGGCGCTCTTGGCGCCGATCGCGGCGAGCGCGCCCGCTTCTCCGGCGAGTTTGGCCGCATAGCCGGCGGCGGCGGGGAAGATGGCGCGGCGGGCCATGTCGATGGTAACTCCGGCCTCAATGTTGATCTGTTTGGCGTACTTTTCGAGGTAGATGTGATACCGGCTCTCGCTTTCTTCCTTCGTAAAGACCTTGTGCCGATCGAAAAGGTCGAGAATTTCGTTCGTAACGAGGACGGACAGCGCGTCAACGGCGTTTTTCACGTTGGGAAGATTCCGCCGCTCGGCCTCATGCACCCACTCATCGCTGTAGCCGTTGCCGTTGAACACCACCCGCTTGTGTTTCGCGTAACTTTCCTTGATAAGCTCCTGGATAGCCTCGTTTTTCTTGGGGGCCTTCTCCAGCTTGTCGGCAAACTCGCTCAAAACCTGCGCGACGGCGGTGTTGAGATAGGTGTTCGGCGTGGCAATGCTCTGCGAGGAGCCGACCATACGGAACTCGAACTTGTTGCCGGTGAACGCGAAGGGGCTCGTGCGGTTGCGGTCGGACACGTCTTTGGGAAGTTTGGGAAGGCTTGTAACACCGAGCTCGATTTTCGCGCCGCCTTTGGTCTTCGCGTTGTCCTTGCCCTCGGCGATGTTCTCGAAAATTTCGGTGAGGGGGCCGCCGAAAAAGATGGACACGATAGCCGGCGGAGCCTCGTTCGCGCCCAAACGGTGGTCATTGCCGGATGTGGCGACAGACGAACGGATAAGAAGGGCGTAACGGTCAACTGCCTCGACAATCGCTGCGGCAAAGAGCAGAAAACGGGCGTTTGACGCGGGATCATCGCCCGGATCAAAGAGGTTGATGCCGTCGTCGGTGGCCATCGACCAGTTGTTGTGCTTGCCGCTCCCGTTCACCCCGGCGAAGGGCTTGTCGTGGAGAAGCCCCTCCAACCCGTGACGGCGGGCGACGCTCCGTATCGTCTCCATGACGATCTGATTCGCGTCAACGGCGGCAGTCGTATTCGTGAATATCGGCGCGATCTCAAACTGGTTCGGCGCGACCTCGTTGTGCTGGGTTTTCGCCGCGACACCGACCTTCCACAACTCGTAGTTCAGCTCGCGCATAAAGTCCGCGACACGCTCCTTGATGGCCCCAAAGTAGTGGTCTTCCATCTCCTGACCCTTGGCCGGCATCGAACCGAACACCGTGCGCCCGGTGAGGATAAGGTCAGGCCGCTTGTCATAAAACGCTTTGTCAATAAGAAAGTACTCCTGTTCCGGCCCGACCGTAGTAAACACGCGCTTGCTCGACCGGTTGCCGATGGCGCGTAACACCCGGAGCGCCTGCTTGTTGAGCGCCTCCATCGCGCGGAGCAACGGTGTTTTCTTGTCGAGCGCCTGCCCGTAGTAACTGATAAACGCCGTGGGGATGCAGAGCGTTACGCCGGTTTTGTCCTGCTTGAGAAAGGCGGGACTGGTTACATCCCAAGCCGTATATCCCCGCGCCTCAAACGTGGCGCGAAGACCGCCGGAAGGAAAACTCGAAGCATCCGGCTCGCCCTTGATCAATTCCTTGCCGGAAAATTCAAGAATCACGCTGCCATCCCCCATCGGGCTGATGAAGCTGTCGTGTTTCTCGGCGGTCAGACCGGTAAGCGGATGGAACCAGTGCGTGTAGTGTGTCGCGCCCTTATTCACCGCCCATTCGCGCATCGCCGAGGCTACCACCTCCGCCGCTTCCAGCGTCAGTTCTTTTTCCCCAGCCTGCACCGCGAGAATCTCTTTATAGACGCTCTTGGGAAGTTTTTCCCGCATTACCGCGTTTGAAAAGCAGTTCGAACCGTAAATCTCCGTAAGGGGAGATTGAACAAAATCAATCGACATTATGTCCTCCAAAAAATGATGTAATTTAATATTTGTAGCAAAATATGTGCCAGTAAATTTTCGCCGATCGAGAAATTGTTCTCGTTTTTTCCTTTCTCTAAGTAGTTCTTTCACTTTTTTTCATTTTTGAGTACTTGACAAGCCGAAATTTTATTATATTATATATATGAGTAGAAAAAGAAAGAGAAGGCGGGGGAAAAGGCCCGCGCCGAAAAGTAAGCTGACGACGTTTTCGGAGTTGGCGACGGTTTTTGGGTTTTTGGTAACGATATTCTTGCTGATAAGGGAGTTTTTGCTATGAACATTGATTTAATTTTGAAGGTTGCCGCCGTGGTTCTCATTGGGACGGGGATTGTTTTGCGTTTCATCGCCCGTTCTCTGCCGGACGATGACAAAAACACGCAAGCGGCGGGCTAAGATTCTCCTTTTTTGTAGAAAACCGGCCGTTTCTACAAAAAGGTAAGAAATTGAACCTGTTTCAAAACCAGCATAGGATCAATCCCAAACACAACAGGGTTGTGTCCACCCTGCTTGCGCTCGTTTCGCCGGAGGAGTCCCTCCTTCGGGGGAATGGATAATTGAAAATGGATAATGCAGATTTTGAAGGTTTCGCGTGTCATTCCTATCATTTTCACTTCCCCGTAGGGGTGGGGAGACTTCCCCCTCTTATATTTTCTATAATAGGGGCTTCACGCTTCCTCGATTATTTTCACCCAGCGTATTTCCGCATTTTTAAGAATCGCCGTGATTTCCTCCCGCGTCTGCGCTTCGGTACGGATGATGTACATGCAACTCGCGCCCAGACTGCGTGGGGCCGCGTCAAGGATACAGGGATATGGACGATGTTTCAGTACCTGCTCGGTACGCAGCGATCCTGAAACATCGTCAAACGTGATGATAAACTTCACGCCGCGCGGGATTTCGGACGGCAGAGAGCGGCAAAAACCGCAACCGCCGCAAGCCCGGCAAGGACGGCAACTTTTCCGTTAAACGGCACTCCAGACGGCGAGGCGGCGATCCCAAAGTTGTGAGCGGTCGCGCCCGCAACGAAAAACGCCAGTATGCACACCCCCGCGTTTGCGTCCCCCTGCCCCGCCTTGATAAGCTGGCGCAATGGGCAGCCGCCGATTAGTACAGAACCGAAACCGACAAGCGTCATACCGAGAAAATTCCACAGGGCTTGGGTGTGCGCGATAGGCTGCCCCGCAAATCCCAGTTTGAATTTCCCTATTACGAGGCTGCCCGCCAACGCGGCGACGATAATCGCAAGATACCCGGCAAACGACCAGCCTTTCTTCAAGAGGAAAAGATCGCGGAACCCGCCCGCGATGCAGAAGTTGCTCTGATGGCACAACACGCCGATAACCAAAGCCGCGATAAACGCAACGGCGACGGGCGCGTGCATTGAGCCGGGCCCTTCGGCACTGAATTTGATAAACGCCGGTTTCACCGCGAGGAACACCAGCAAAAGAAGGGCAAACGCCGGCATCACCAGCGCGTTAATCCCGGCTGTTACGCCGCCGCTACCGTCGCCCAAATCCGATTTTTCGCCGCCTTCGAGACTGAACCCCTTTTTCAGGGCAAACGCGCCCAGTTCGGTCCCCGCAAAAAATCCCGCAAGACCCACCACGGCGTTAAGATCGCCCGCCCCAACGCGAAGCGCCATCCGCAACGGGCAGCCCAGAAACACGAGGCATCCCACCATGATAAAAAACGCGATGACAAACCGGATAAGCGGGCTGCCCGACACCTGAACCGGCGACCATTCCCGCCGCGCCAATGCGAGCAGAAACGCCCCCAGCAAAAACCCGGCAATTTCCGGCCTGATATATTGAACCGTCGCCGCCCCGTCCAGCCCCAGCGCCCCTGCCGTATCACGGATAAAACACGCCGCGCAAATCCCCATGTTCGCGGGATTGCCCAGCACCATAAGCGCTATCGCCGCGCCGCCGATCACCACACCGGTTCCCACAAACCAAACCCTCTCCGCTTTTACTGCCATACAATCTCCTTAAAAAACAATTTTTGATCACAATTCTATTCTTCTTCAAACTTGGTTTCAAACAAACGAACGATGGCAGCTACCGCCTCTTTCTCGTCCTCGCCGTCGGCGATGATTTTTATCTTGGTTCCGTAGGCTGCGGCAAGTGTGATGACACCGAGGATGGATTTCGCGTTGATCTGGTTTTCGTCAACCTTTAGAAACACCTGAGATTTCATCCTATTTATCGCCGCGACAATGAGAGACGCGGGCCGTGCGTGAACCCCTGCTCTGTTTATCACCTGTACGGTTTGTTCAATCATCTTTAGTCTCTCATATAACATCGTGCTGGCCAAAGTAGACCGACCGGGCGGTTTCACTTTCTATCCATTTGAGGATATTGTGATTAAATTCTTTCGCCGCATGGTATCCCATATTTTTCAAACGTTCGTTCATCGCGGCAGTTTCGATAATCACCGGAATATTCCGGCCCGGCTTTACCGGAATTTCGATGCGGGGAACGTTCACCCCCAGTATTTCCTCGTACACTTCATCGAGTCCCACCCGATCGTAATTCTTGTCCGCGTCCCAGTTTTCAAGTTTGACAACGAGCTGTACCTGTTTTTTATCACGAATCGCGCCGACACCGAAAAGATGCGTGATATTCACCACGCCAACCCCCCGTATCTCCATGTGATGCGCGATAATTTTATTTGCCCCCATCCCGAGGAGAATATTCCCATTGACGCAATGAATCTCGACAACATCATCGGCGACAAGACGATGCCCCAGCTTGATGAGCTCAAGCGCCGCTTCGCTCTTCCCTACCCCGCTTTCGCCAAGAATCAGAATCCCTACTCCGTAGACCTCGACAAGAACGCCGTGCATGTTTTTTTTCGGCGCAAATATAGTGTAAAGAATCCGGGTGAGCCGCGCCACAAAATCGGCCGTTTCAAGTTTCGTCTGCAAGATCGGGCAGCCCGTCCGGTCGGCCTCTTCGAAAAACGCCCCGGTCGGCTCATTTCCAAACGTAAAGATACAGCAAGGAATATCCCATTCAAACATCTTTTTGATGGTATCGGTCTTGTCCTCGGATTCAAGTTTTTTAAGATAAGCAACCTCCCCGCGTCCAATAATCTGGATACGCTGCCATGCGAATAACTCATAAAACCCAAACAACGCAAGCCCCGGGCGGTTCAACTCAGGATACATAATCGTCCGCGCAAGCCCCGCCCGACCGCCCAGCATCTGAAGATCAAGCGAGTTATGCTCTTTCAGATCAAGGTCAAGCAGGTCGAGCACGGAAAGCGGCTTAGCGGCCATGACTTCTCAAAACGGCAACCGAGTCCGCCGCCGCCTTTGTCAATGCCGCGTAATCGCCTGAGTTCACCGCTTTTTTATCACAAAGCCAGCCGCCCCCCACCGCATAGATGGAATCATCAATATAGTCGGCCAGATTGGAAAGATCCACCCCGCCGGTCGGAATAAACTTGATTTTGGGAAAAGGCCCCGCGAGTGCCTTGATCGCCTTGATCCCGCCGTACACATTCGCCGGAAAGAACTTTACCACCTTGAGTCCAAGATCAATCGCAACCATGATCTCCGTCGGTGTCACACAGCCGGGAAATACCGGGACACCCATCACACGAGCACATTCCACGATATTTTTATCAAGCCCCGGCGACACCACAAATTGCGCGCCCGCTTCAATCGACTCCCGGCACTGAACCGATGTAACCACTGTCCCCGCGCCCACGATAACATCCGGAGCACCCTTCCGCGCCGCTTCGATGGCAGCCAGTCCCGCTTCCGTCCTCAGTGTTATCTCCGCAATATCGACTCCGCCCGCAGCCAGCGCCTTTACCGTATCAACCGCTCTTTTCGCGTCGTCCAGTACCACCACCGGAACCAGATAGGTTTTGGCGATACGTTCCCTTACCTCAAGACGTTCCTTTTCTGTCATACATCCTCCTCGTTTGACACGCTCTCACCTTTTCAGATTAACGTATTATAACATGATTTCTAAACTTTGTAAAGCGAAGCTGTTTCAAAACTTCAAGTTTTGAAACAACTTCCGCTAAAAAATGCGGTTTTGTAAGACTTTAGCGCAGGACTTTGAAGCCCCAAAAACCGCAAGACTTGAAACGGGCTTTAGTCCGCGACAACCAGCCGAGTTATTGAACAAGTCCAAGGGCCTACCGCATGAGGGTGTTGGAGTCAAGCGACATAACGCCGCCGTCCGGGCCTTGAACGAGGAGCCTTGAGGCCGCGAAAATAACGCTCGATTTGGAGTGGACGCCGCTACGGGTGACGGCTGCTTGGGCGAGGTCGAGGTTGAAGCGGGCAAGCTGGATCGCGCCGTCCACAGAGACGAGGGCGTAGAGGCTCTCGCCGTTTGTCCAGAGTGGACTGGTCTCGATAAGGTCGGTGTCCCCCTGGACTTTCATGCCGAGGGTTTCCAAGTCAATCTCGATGAGACGGATCGCGCCGTTTACGGTGTTTGCCCCAGCAATGGCAAAAGCGCGGTCGTCAATGGTGGTCAAGGTATGAACATGCACCGTGTTGAGGATGCCGCGCCGGAGTTCGCCGCCGGTGTTCGGTTCCACGCGGACGGGGATGCCCAGATCGGACGATAAATCGGTGAGCCGGATGGCGAGAACGCCCGTCCACGCCGCGTTGTCAGGAATAATACCGCCGCCCCCCGCAATGATGGCCGCCTGATCCTCCGCGATGGCCTCCCGCTCGTTCCGCGCCTCTTCCGTCCGTTGCTCGGCAAGTGCCTCGTTTTGAGCGGCTTCTTCACGCTGTTCGTCCAAGGCCCGGTTCTGTTCTTCCCGTGCTTCGGCATCCTCGTCCAAACGCCGGGTAGTCTCGTCCAGCACGTCTTCTTCCGCTTGCAACCGCTCTTCTTCGGCGGCTTTTTCCTCCGGAGGGGCATCGGACGCGTCCAACTCCGCCCGTTCCTCTTCGATGCGCGCCTTTTCCACTGCCACCCGTTCCCGCTCCGCCTCTGCCTCACGGCTCTCTTCAGCAATACGGCGTTCTTCTTCTTCAATCTGTTGCCGTTGTTCTGCCGCCGCCTCTGCCGCCTCCCCCGCCTCGCGTTCTTTTAGGTCAACCAAACCCTGCCGTACCTCAATGCCGCGGTCGTCGTCTTTCCGCATCTCGTCGATGACTTCCTCGCCGGATATGACCCCTGTATCGATAGCGGACAGTGAGTCCGGCATCGCGGTGAGGAGGGGCAGCATCATCAGAGTCTGCCCCGGCCATTCGTCAAAGCGGATGGAAAGTCCCGCTCGTTCCGGCGTGGACACGAGGGACTGAACCAGCGCGGTCTTGTAACGGTTGCTAAAATAATCCCAGTTGCCCCGGAACACGGCGTTGTAAACGGTGGAAAACTCGGCGATCAGCGCGGCATCCCCGGCGGAATAGCCGTAGGCCGCCTCAAGATAACCCTGCATAATGAGCCTGAGGTTGCGGATATGGTCAACGCCCACGTCCGGGCCGAGGCCGAACACATCCGCGTTCAATCGGCCAAACTCAGGATCGGTAACGGAGTGAAGGACAAAATACCGGCTGCGTTCTCCGGCAAACGACGCGCCCTCGCGAACCGCGTTACCGAGATTATAGCCGATACGCCAAATCTGATCGCGGGTGTCGATCCGGGCGTAGGGCCCCTCGTAGTTGATAAAAGTAACGGGAGAAAAGTTTTGCTGAAGCTCGGCGTAATCAATGGGCTGCGTTTCAGACGGAGACTCCTGCGCGAACAGAAACCCTGTCCCAAAGAGGAGTATCGTTATCGCCGTTATTGATATACTTTTTCTCATATTTATCCCTATCCCGACAGTTGTCTGCTCCGTTCCAGACCCTCCCGCGCCTGACGGTAACTCGGCGTTATCCTCAACGCCGCCTCGTAAGCCTCTACCGCCGCGCGGTAATCCTTGCCCGCCTCCCGCACTTGGCCGAGACGGTACCACCAGAGCGCCACCCCGCCGCCTTCAACATGGAGGGCCGTTGTGTAGGCGATGTCCGCCGAGAGGTTCTTCCCCTGCAAGCGAAAAATCTCCCCGATGAAGAAGTAAGCCACCGATGCCCGTCCGCCTTGGGGCAGCGCGTTGACATAACGCTGCATCTGACGAAGAGAAGCGGCGTAGTTGCCGAGGTAAAAGTACGCCTCTCCCATCGTCTCGACAACCCGAAGGTCATTTCCCAGTCTAAGGGCGCGTTCCCCCGTACTGATGACCTCGCCGTACTTCCGTTGACGCTGCAACGTCCACGTCAGCACCGCGTAGGTGTCGGCGTTGGCCGCGCCGGACGAGATCTCCTCGTTGCAGATACGCGCCGCCTCCCGGTAGCTGGCTTCCGCCTCTTGGGTACGCCCCCGTGCCTCAAGATCGCGGCCCGTGTTGTAGGCGGCAAGGGCATCCGGACGGCCATCCTGAGCGGCAAGCGGCATCGCCGTCAAAACCAGCAGATACAGCGGATATAATAGAAATAAATTACCGGTCGTTTTTCTCATAGTGTTTGTAGAGGAACCGCCTGATTTTCTGCTGGGCGTTCTTTTCAAAAGGCTTGAGGGCCAGCGTAAAGTCGGCAATCTTTTTATAGCCCGGCAAAAACCGGTTCACCTTTTCTATTTCAGCTTTTACCAGCGCCTTGATGAGGGCTTCGTCCAGTTTTCGCCCGTCATGATCCTGTGCCAGCGTTTCCATGTTCGGGTAGACCACGGCAAAGATCACATCGCCGCCCCCCGCATCCTTCCGCCCGACCACAAGAATCTCCCCGACGACCCGCGAGCCGTCAAATCGCTGTTCGATCTCTTCAGGATAGATGTTCTTGCCGCCCGAACTCACGATGAGGCTCTTCTTGCGCCCGTTGATATAGATAAACCCGTCATCATCAATATAGCCCAAATCACCCGTGCGGAGATAGCCGTCCGGCGTGAACATCTCCTTTGTTGCTTCCTCGTTCTTGTAGTAACCCAGCATAATCGACGGCGACTTCACCACGATCTCGCCCACTTTCCGGCCTTCCTCGATAATTTCGTCCCGGCTATCTCCCGCCTCGTCCACGTCATCAATGATCTTCACGTCCGTGTACTTCACCGGAAGCCCGACCGAAGCGTTGTTCCGGTGCCACGGTGTCGAGACGCTGATGAGGGGGCTGTTCTCGCTCATCCCGTAACCCTGCACCATGTTGAACCCCAGCGAATCAAAAAAATCCGCCGTCTCCGGGTTGAGCGGCCCGCCTCCCGAAACCACGATACGGATCGACTCAAGCCGCGCCTTCTTTCGCACGATATTCAACGCCTTCTGTCCAAACCGGACATTGCCCTTCTTCGCCTTGGCAAGCGCAATTTTCCGCAGAATGTCCAGCGGGAACCGGATAACCGGGGACAGCCGCTGATACCCCGCGTCAATCGCCGCCCTAAACTTCTCGTATAACAAGGGCACCGCGATGAGGAACGTGCCCCCCGCGTCGTGAATGTCGTCAATGACCACTTTTCCCACAAGCCGCTCAACGATGATCGTCCCCGCCCCGCAGGAAAGCGGCGCCATAAAAGAACAGGTCGTCGGATAGGTGTGGTGGAGCGGCAGCACGTTGATAAAAACATCGCTGCTTAGGGCCTGAAGCGAGCGGATAGCCGCCGACGCATTGGCGATGATCCCCTTGTGGTGCAGCGTAACGCCCTTCGCGAACCCCGTTGTCCCCGATGTAAACACGATAGACACCGGGTCATGCTCGGCAATATCCTCCACGCCGGGCAACTCTTGCGCCGCCGCATTCGCCCCAAACTGTGTGTACGGTTCCTCGCCCTCGTTGCCCCCATGCGGGCTCACGCACACCGTCGCGGCCATGTTGAACCCCCTTCCCGGCAGAGACGCCGCAAACTCCTTCTTACGCTCCGAGTAAAAGAAGGCCCGCGCCCCGGTAATCCTGATGATGTTGGCGCACTCCTCCTCCGACACGAGAAAATCCACCGGCACGATGACGAGCCCGGCAATCGCCGTTCCCATCCAGACCGCCATCCACTCAGGCCGGTTCTCTGACCACAACACTACGCGGTCGCCACGGGACAACCCCGCCGCCAGAAGCCCCCGCGCCACCCGCCTCGACTCCGCCGCGAAACGCGAAAACGACCACCGCGTAAAATCCGTGTTCCCGTCGCCCCGGTAAAAAATCGCCGTCTTGTCCCGCCATGCTTCCTCAATCCCGGCGAGCCACGCGACATAATTCGGATAGGGCATATCCGGCCAGTCCGCAATATAATCAGAAGGTTTGAGCATACGCCATTATACCACAACCGGCAAACAGTGAATAGTGATTTATGATTAGGGGACACCCAATACTGCGCGCGAAACGTTGAGCGCGTTTTGCCATTCCCGTGGCACGGTGTGGGGCCCAAAAAATGCTCCGTCACAGATAAAAACAACAGGCCCCCTACGGGGGGATTGAAAATGGGAAGTACATAATGGAAAATTATAGGATTAGTTGGGGGAAGCCTCCCGCTGTCAACAAGTTAACAGGATGGTATAATCCCCCCGGACAACAGTTTGATTTGTGATTGTGATGAAAACGCGGTTTTTTCAGATATTCTTTTCTTGTCACTCCGCAGTTCGGCCGTACCGGTACTGTCCGCCGCCGTATCTCCATTACCGGTTCCCG